>JBLHID010000093.1:0-11580 GCA_047615545.1 Polaribacter sp. | reverse complement strand
TCCTACCTTACAAGCCCCCTAATTCGAGGAACTAACATGTCTATTCTGATCAAAGGCGGTACCGTTGTTAACGCCGAAAGTACCGTTCGAGCCGATGTCTATTGCGCTGATGGAAAAATTCTTCAGGTAGGTGAAAATCTAGATATTCCTGCTGGCTCAGAGGTTATCGACGCTGGCGGACAATACGTCATGCCGGGCGGCATCGATCCGCACACCCATATGCAGTTGCCGTTTATGGGCACGGTCGCTAGTGAAGATTTCTATACGGGTACCGCAGCAGGCCTTGCTGGCGGCACAACCAGCATTATCGATTTTGTTATCCCCGCACCTCAACAATCATTGATGGAAGCCTATCACCAGTGGATGGGCTGGGCTGAAAAATCGGTTTCGGACTATAGCTTTCATGTCGCTGTAACCTGGTGGGACGATAGTGTTCATGAAGATATGGGCACACTCGTACGCGACCATGGTATTAATAGTTTCAAACATTTTATGGCCTACAAGAATGCCATTATGGCGACCGACGAAACGATGGTGAACAGTTTTAGTCGCTCACTAGAGCTCGGAGCTATTCCTACCTGCCATGCTGAAAACGGCGAGCTTGTGTTTCATCTACAAAAGAAAATGCTTGAAAAGGGAATAACGGGGCCTGAGGGTCACCCCATGTCGCGTCCGCCCGAGGTCGAAGGCGAGGCCGCTAATCGTGCAATCAGAATTGCGCAGGCGCTTGATGTACCGGTTTATCTCGTACACGTTTCGACTAAAGAAGCCTTGGAATCCATTACCCGTGCGCGCAGTGAAGGTCAGCGCGTGTTTGGTGAAGTGCTCGCGGGCCATTTATTAATTGATGATTCGGTTTATCGTAACCCGGACTTGGAATTTGCAGCCGCACATGTCATGAGCCCACCGTTCCGACCCAAAGAGCATCAGGAAGCCCTATGGCGAGGGCTTCAATCTGGCAACTTACAAACAACCGCAACCGATCACTGCTGTTTCTGTGCTGACCAAAAAGCCGCTGGGAAAGACAATTTCACGCTTACCCCTAATGGCACCGCGGGTATCGAGAATCGCATGGAAGTATTGTGGCATCACGGTGTTAGCACGGGCCGCCTGACTATGAATGAGTTTGTCAAAGTGACCTCAACCAATGCAGCGCAAATATTTAATATACATCCACGCAAAGGCTCAGTATCCGTCGGTGCCGATGCCGATATCGTAGTCTGGGATCCAGCGGGTACAAAAACTATCTCGGCAAAAACCCACCACCAGAATATTGATTTCAATATTTTTGAAGGCATGGAGATCACCGGTATTCCATCGCACACCCTGAGCAACGGCAATCTGGTATACAAATCAGGTGAATTAATGGTTGAACGAGGTGCGGGCAATTACGTGAAACGTCCACCTTTTGCCAGTTACTACGATTCGGTGAACAAACGACGTGATCAGAAAAAACAAACCGCTGTTAAGCGCTGATCTTCAATTCCACAAAAATCGAATTCATAAAAATTAATAAACGAAAGGAAAACTGATGAACGCAACTGCTTCTGCCTCAGTCCAAGTTGACGCAAACAAGCCACAACCCGCAGTCAACGGAGAGCGTATTTGGGATAGCCTGATGCAAATGGCTAAAATTGGTGCCACTAAGAAAGGCGGCTGCTGTCGTCTCGCACTAACCGACCTCGACAAACAGGGGCGAGACTTATTTGTGCAATGGTGCAAAGAAGCAGGCTGTTCAATCAAGGTCGATAAAATGGGCAATATCTTCGCTCGCCGCGAAGGCACTAATCCAGAGTTACCCGCTGTTTTAACCGGCAGTCATTTAGATACACAACCAACTGGTGGACGCTTCGACGGGGTTTATGGTGTGCTCACCGGTCTGGAAGTCATACGCTCGCTAAACGATTTAAACATCCAAACCGAACGCGCCATTGAAGCTTGTGTCTGGACCAATGAGGAAGGCTCTCGCTTCGCACCGGCTATGGTGGCCTCCGGAGTATTTGGCGGAGTATTCAGCCTCGATTATGGCTTAAATCGAGCTGACCAGGACGGACTAACCATGGGTCAGGAACTTCAACGAATCGGTTATGCCGGTGACGAAGAAGTTGGCGGTCGCGATGTGCACGCTTATTTTGAAGCGCATATAGAGCAAGGGCCTATCCTCGAAGTCGAGGACAAGACCATTGGCATTGTGACCGATGCACAGGGACAACGTTGGTACGAAGTAATGCTCACAGGTGTGGAGTCGCATGCAGGACCAACGCCGATGAGTCAGCGTAAAGATGCATTGTTAGGTGCTGCCCAAATTGTACAGCTGGTTAACCAGGTCGGTCTGGATCACGCACCTCTCGCTTGCGCGACCGTTGGCATGCTCGATGTTTACCCCAATTCACGTAATGTCATTCCAGGGCGTGTGACTTTCACTATCGACTTTCGTCATCCCGACGATGCCGTGCTGGAAACAATGGATCGACTCATGCGCGAAGGCGTAGACAAAATTGTTTCCAATATTGGGCTCGAATGCAAGCTAGACCAGATTTTTTATTATGGACCGATTGCTTTTGATAAAAGCTGTATCGATGCGGTTCGTACCGGCACAGAAGCCCATGGCTATTCCTGTCGCGACATAGTGTCGGGGGCTGGACACGACGCTTGTTATCTCGCGGGTGTAGCACCCACCTCAATGGTATTTATTCCCTGTATCGACGGCATCAGCCATAACGAAATCGAAGATGTTAAACCTGAGTGGATCACTGCCGGGGCAAATGTTGTTTTGTCAGCGATGCTGAGTAAAGCTGGCATAGCCTAACTTCAAATATGAGGAAAGAAACATGAGTCAGTCACAACCCACGGTGGACATTAAAACGGCCCGTCTCAATGCCGATGAATACTTGAACAATTTTAGTGACATGCATCCACCGCTTGGCGCGACAGCGGCACTGGTAGAAGCGGACCGCTGTTACTTTTGTTACGACGCTCCCTGCACTACCGCATGCCCAACAGGTATCGATGTTGCTGGTTTTATTCGAATGATAAGTTCCGAGAACAATATCGGCGCGGCTCGTTTGATTTTGGAGGAAAATATTCTTGGCGGCAGTTGTGCCCGAGTTTGCCCGACAGAAACTCTGTGCGAGCAAGCCTGCGTCCGTAACGATCAGGATCACCGACCAGTGAACATTGGTTTACTCCAACGCCATGCGGTCGATGCCGCAATGGCTGCCGACAAGCAGTTCTTTGATCGTGCGCCCGATACCGGCAAGCGTATTGCTATAGTCGGCGCTGGGCCTGCCAGCTTGTCATGCGCTCATGGCTTGGCTCGTAATGGTCACTCCGTCACTATCTTAGAGGCTCGCGAAAAAAGTGGCGGCCTGAATGAATACGGCCTAGCGGCCTATAAGATGCTCGACGACTTTGCGAGCCGGGAGATCGAATATATTTTGGCCATCGGAAATATCGATATTCAATATGGACAGCGTCTCGGTGCTGATTTTGACCTAGCTAGCCTGCAAAGTGACTACGATGCAGTATTCCTTGGCATTGGACTCAGTGCGGTCAACAATCTGGGGCTAGACAATGAAGACGCAAAAGGTGTTATCAATGCAGTCGACTACATAGCGCAATTACGCCAGAGCAACAATTTGGCTGATTTACCCGTCGGGAAACGAGTCGTCGTAATCGGTGGTGGCATGACAGCAATCGACATGGCGACTCAAATTCGACTACTGGGTGCTGATGAAGTGACGCTGGTTTATCGTCGCGGTCAAGAAGCTATGAATGCCAGCGAAGATGAACAAGAATTCACTCAGGTGAAAGGCGTGACAATTCGTTACAACGCCAAACCACATCGCATTCAAACAATAGAGGGTCAAGTGTGTGAGGTCGAATTCGAACGTACCCGAAACGATGTCAACGGTCGACTGGAAGGCACTGGCGACTATTTTGCTTTGCCGGTTGACATGATATTCAAGGCCATTGGACAAGTTTTTGAAACACCGTCTGATTGTCAGTTCGAACTTGATAAAGGCCGTATTCAGGTCGATGCACAAAGAAAGACTTCTGTCGCTGGCGTTTGGGCTGGTGGCGACGCAGTGTGTGATGGCGAAGACTTGACAGTAGCAGCAGCGCAAGATGGCAAGTTAGCAGCCAAGTCAATTAACCAATACTTGTGTAACTAAAGCGAGAGGATAAAAACATGGCAGATTTAACTTCAAATTTTATCGGCATTCAATCGCCCAATCCTTTTTGGCTTGCTTCAGCACCCCCTACCGACAAAGCTTACAACGTGGTTCGTGCATTCGAAGCAGGTTGGGGTGGCGTAGTATGGAAGACATTGGGTGAAGATGGCCCACCCTTGGTTAATGTAAACGGCCCGCGCTACGGTGCCTGGCATGCTGGCGACAGACGGGTCATGGGTTTCAACAATATAGAACTAATCACTGATCGGCCATTGGATCTAAATATCAAAGAAATCACTCAGGTAAAAAAAGACTGGCCCGACCGCGCTATGATCGTATCTTTAATGGTGCCCTGCGAAGAAAATGCCTGGAAAGATATCTTGCATAAGATTGAAGATACCGGTGCCGATGGCATAGAGCTTAATTTTGGTTGTCCACATGGCATGTCAGAACGTGGTATGGGAGCCGCAGTTGGTCAGGTGCCAGAGTATGTAGAAATGGTGACCCGCTGGTGTAAGCAATACTCCGAGATGCCCGTTATCGTCAAGCTAACCCCCAATATTTCCGACATACGTCAAGCAGCTCGTGCTGCACAGCGCGGTGGTGCCGATGCAGTCTCGATGATAAATACGATTAACTCCATTATATCGGTTGATCTGGATACGTTTTCTATCAACCCCTCTACCGGAGGGAAAGGCACGCACGGTGGGTATTGTGGGCCAGCAGTAAAGCCCATCGCATTGAATATGGTTGCCGAAGTGGCACGTGATGAAGAAACACAGGGTTTACCGATTTCTGGCATTGGCGGCATCACCACCTGGCGCGACGCGGTCGACTTTATCGCGCTTGGGGCTGGCAATGTACAGGTTTGTACTGCGGCAATGACTTACGGGTTCAAGATTGTGGATGACATGATCACGGGACTTAGCGACTTCATGGATAGTAAAAATATCACTTCGATCGACGAAATTGTTGGTAAAGCAGTCAGCAACGTAACCGATTGGAAAAACCTAGACCTTAACACCATTGTTAAGGCGCAGATCGATCAGGATAAGTGTATTCAATGCGGTCGTTGCCATATTGTATGTGAAGATACTTCACATCAGGCGATTACTCAGGTAAAAGAGGGTGTACGCCATTTTGAAGTCATGGATGAAGAATGTGTGGGCTGTAATCTTTGTGTGAGTGTCTGTCCAGTTGAGGACTGTATTACGCTACGAGAGTTATCTGTTGGCGAAGTTGACACTCGAACAAATCAGCCAGTATCGGCACAATATGCAAATTGGACTACGCATGAAAATAATCCTATGCGCATAGAGTAATGTAAATAAGCATCAAATGATTTTCACTTAATAATAAATTAATAACAACTAGGGGAACAGCATGACGGCTAAAAGTAGCACGATGGTAGTTGGGGAGTTTGTTGAACTAAATGCGGAGGAAGATGTTACTTCCAGTCTGCGATACAACGAGGATATAGCGCCGACGCGTGTCAGTCAGCGCACCTGGAAAACCAGGCACATAGCGGCGCTCTGGGTGGGAATGGCGATTTGTGTGCCAACCTATACGCTGGGTGGTGTTCTCACCGCCTATTTTGGCCTTTCGGTCAGTGAAGCTTTATGGGCCATCTTTTTAGCCAATGTTATCGTGTTGATTCCACTGGTATTAAATGCCCATCCTGGCACAAAATACGGCATTCCTTTCCCAGTCGTGTTGCGGTCCTCATTTGGCATTATCGGTTCCAACGTACCTTGTCTTATCCGCGCAGTCATTGCCTGTGGTTGGTTTGGCATTCAAACCATGTTTGGTGGTCTCGCGATTCATTTACTCCTTTCAGCCATATTTGATGGCTGGGCCAGTCTTGGCGGCACGGGTGAAGTGCTCGGATTTTTTATTTTCTGGGCGATGAATTTATGGGTGGTTATCAAAGGTTCTGAATCAATTAAATTGCTAGAGACAGTTGCGGCACCATTGCTCTTACTCGTCGGTATTGGGCTGATCGTTTGGGCCTACCCACAGGCTTCAATAACCGAGTTATTGGCACAGGCACCAAACCGTCCAGAAGGCGCATCTTTCTGGGGTTACTTCTTTGGTGGCTTAACCGCTATGGTTGGTTTCTGGGCAACATTGTCGCTCAATATTCCTGACTTCAGCCGCTTCGCCAATTCACAGAAAAGTCAGATCAGAGGCCAGATTATTGGCTTGCCAGTCACTATGTTTTTGTTTGCCGCATTGGGTGTCATTCTGACCGCAGCATCACCTCAACTAGTAGGTGAAATGGTATCAGACCCAATTTCGTTAATCGGCAAGATAGACAGCCCGTTTTGGGTAGCCATTTCGATGGTAATGATTATTATCGCAACGCTATCGACCAATACAGCGGCTAATATCGTCTCGCCCACTAACGACTTTCAGAACATTGCGCCTAAATCAATTAGTCATACTCGTGGCGTTATGCTCACCGGTTTATTTGGTGTGGTATTGATGGGTTGGGAGTTACTTAAAAAGCTTGGCATAATCGTTTCAGATGTCAGTGTTGAAAGCCTGTATTCAAACTGGTTGCTGGGCTATTCGAGTTTACTGGGGCCCATCGCCGGAATCATGATCGTTGATTACTTTTTAATCCGCCGTCAAACACTCGACCTACCTGACTTATATAAAGACAACGGTACTTACCCAGCATGGAATCTGAGTGGCTTTGTTGCGTTTCTAGTGCCCGTTGCGCTGACATTTATCGCTGTTAGTACGGGTGCGCTTAGTTGGTTTTACAGCTATGGCTGGTTTACCGGATCGATACTGGGTGGTTTGATTTATTACGTCATGAACATGAATGCAAAAAATAGCGCGTAGACGGCAATATCCTGAGTATTACTCTTAAATGGGATCATCTATTGCCATTATATTCATAGCGTTTGCGGTTCTCGCAGGCGCTATGTTACCTGTTCAGGGCGTGGTTAATAGCCAGCTTGGCAAAAGCCTCGATAATGTCGTACTAGCAACCTTGGTATCGTTTATCGTAGGTGCGTTGACGTTGCTGCTCGTGTTTCTTTATCGCAGTAGCGGGTCAGTGAGTACTAGCTTGCTGGGATTGAAGGAGGCGCCTCCTTTGTTATTCGTAGGAGGCGTATTAGGTGCAATTTACGTTACCGCAGTGGCTGCGCTTATTCCAAAAGTTGGTGTTGCCAACACAATGATAGCGGTGATTTTGGGTCAGGTTTTATTATCTTTACTGCTTGATCATTACGGTGTCTTAGGCGTAGAAGTTCGCGAGATTGGTTGGCCCAGAATTGTGGGGGCCAGTTTAGTCTTATTAGGTTTGGTGCTTGTAGTTAAATATTAGCTGCCCAACCCAATGTTTGTACGAACGGTTGTTTAAGTTATTTAAAAAAAACAAATCAAAACAAAAAAAAGGAGAAGAGAATGTCATCAAAAATATCACGTCGATCTTTTACCAAACTGTCAGCCGCCTGTATAGGTGCTCTGGGGTTTGGTATGTTCCCGGCATTTGCCGCCAACCTTAAAGTTGCAGGAATTTACACGCAACCTATTCAGCAAAAATGGGATGCTCGCCTGCATCAGGCGCTTTTAGCCGCCGAAGCCAAAGGTGGAGTTGAGTATGTGTTTTCCGAGAAAGTAGCCAACACGGACTATATCCGCGTGCTACGTGAATATTGTGAAAGCGGCGTTAAACTGATCGTCGGCGAAGCATTTGGTATCTCAAAAGAAGCTCGAAAAGTAGCGGACGAATACCCAGAAGTTTCCTTCTTAATGGGCGACCCGTTTGATGCTCACGGTTCTAACTTTTCGGTGTTTGATAATTACATCCATGAACCTTGCTATTTAATGGGCATCATCGCTGGATCTATGACTAAAACCAATAAGCTCGGCATGGTTGGTGGTTATCCAATCGGTGAAGTGAATCGACTGTTCCATGCTTTCATCAATGGTGCTAAATCGGTTAACCCAAAAATCGAAGTCAAAGTGACTTTCATTGGCTCTTGGTATGATCCACCAAAGGCAAAAGAAGCAGCGTTTGCTCAAATAGAGTCAGGTGTTGATATCCTCTATGCCGAACGTGCAGGCGTTGTAGACGCAGCAAGAAGCAAAGGTATCCTCGCTTTTGGTAATGTGAACGATATGAACAAAGAGGAAAATGGTAAAGATGTTGTTGTCACATCGGCTTTATGGCATATGGAATCGGCGGTCGCTCATGCTATTTCACGCGTTCAAGCAGGTACCTTTTCAGCTGAGAACTACCGTGACTGGACCATGATGCCAAAAGGTGGTGCAAGCCTCGCGCCCTACCATGAATTCGAAAACCGAATTCCGGCCAAAGCTAAGGCAACAGTCAAGAAGCTAACTGCTCAAATCCTCACAGGTTCATTCACAGTCGATATTATCGACACTGAACCGAAATCAACCTTCTAGAACTGGGTTGCTCTAAAAATGCACTATTGTTTAGGGCTACTTCAGTAATAGTACTGTAAAAGATCATGTCGACATTATCCTTCAAACAGATAACCAAACGTTTCGGCTCACTTACCGCCAATGACAGCATTACGCTGTCATTGGGGGATAGTGAGATCATGGCATTGCTGGGTGAAAATGGCGCAGGCAAAACCACCTTGATGAATATCCTCTTTGGCCATTACGTAGCTGACGAAGGGTCGATCGAAATCGATGGTAAAACGTTGCCTTCAGGTTCCACCGAAGCGGCTATCGAAGCAGGTGTCGGCATGGTTCATCAGCATTTCACACTAGCTGACAACTTAACCGTGATCGAAAATATTGTGCTTGGTACTGAAAGCTTATGGAGCTGGCGACACGATATGACAACGGCACGGCGCAAATTGATCGACATGTCAGAAGCTTACTCACTCGTGATTGAGCCAGATGCATTGGTAGCTGACCTGTCAGTCGGTGAACGCCAACGGGTCGAAATCATGAAAGCACTCTATCGCGATGCTCGAATCCTGATACTTGATGAACCCACCGCTGTTCTAACACCGCAGGAAACAGAAAACCTTTTTATTACACTGAGGTCACTTACTGACAAAGGGCTATCGGTGATTTTCATTTCTCACAAACTGCACGAAATTCTTGCCATCAGCGACCATGTCGCTGTTTTACGTCGAGGAAAAATCGTCGGTACAATTAAAACAGTCGATGCAGATCGCAATGGGCTAGCAGAAATGATGGTTGGTAAGGCAGTCACGAGACCCCAGCTTGAAAGCATGAAACCAGGTGCCCCGATTTTAACCATCCGCGGACTTAGCGCTACGAGCTCCGATAAACTACCACTGCTGAATGATATCGACTTAACGGTTCATGCTCATGAAATTATTGGCATTGCTGGTGTTGCTGGTAACGGCCAGACCGCTCTGGCTGACGTATTGTCTGGTTTGAACCGGCAGTATTCAGGTGCGCTCGACCTACAGGGCCAAACCCTCACCGATGCTGGCCCTTCTGAATTTGTGGCACGTGGTGTCGGGCGTATCCCAGAAGATCGCCATGCGCGTGGCATGATCGGTGACATGGATATTTGGGAGAATTTAATCAGCGAAGATTTACGCTCAAAACAAGTATCAAAGTGGAAAACCATCATCAATAAAAAAGCCGCCATCGAACGCGCCGAGCATTTGATAGATAGTTATGATGTACGTTGTAAAGGGCCGCAGGCACAGACCAAATTATTGTCCGGCGGCAATATTCAAAAACTAATTTTAGCTAGAGCGCTATCGCCTAACCCAGACTTCATATTAGCCAACCAGCCTGTCAGGGGTCTTGACGAGGGGGCAATCGCTTATGTGCATGAGCAGTTATTTGCTGCGCGTAAAAGAGGCGCTGCTATATTGCTAATCTCGGAAGACTTGGATGAGCTGCTGTCCCTATGTGACCGCATTGCTGTTATCTATCAGGGCAGTTTGAGCTCAGCTTTACCTACTTCGGCGCGAACCGTCACTGAGTTGGGTCTAATGATGGCAGGACAATCAATGAGCGGGGCGCCAGAAAGTGAGGGGCAACGTGGTCCGCTAAAAAGTTCTGGAGAGGAAATTCATGCAAATTGAACTCCGTGACCATACCTCGTTATTACGCGCGGGAATGGCTCCGATAACAGCTGTTTTCGCCACCTTGGTTATTTGTTCTGCGCTAATTGTCTGGGCTGGCGTACCAGTACTTGAGGCGTACGCTTTGCTATTTAAAGGCGCCTTCGGGTCTTCATTTGCACTCAAAGAAACTTTCACTCGTTCCATACCACTCATGCTCACCGGGCTAGCCGTTGCTGTTGCCTTTCGGTCGAAGTTTTACAACATCGGTGCTGAAGGCCAACTCTATGCCGGTGCGCTAGCGTCAGTTTATTTTGGCACTGGTTTGATCGATCTTCCTACATTTCTAATGGTACCTTTCTTGTTGTTGGTTGGTGCACTGGCTGGTGGCGCGTTGTTGTTAGTGCCGGTATTACTTAAAACCAAATTGAAGGTAGACGAAGTAGTCACCACGCTACTGCTCAACTTCGTTGTGCTGTTAATGGTGAGCTATCTGATAGAAGGACCCTGGCGCGATCCGATGGCGATGGGATGGCCACAATCAGCTTCGATAATTGACAACGGTGTGCTGCCCGCGTTGCTTGCGAAAGGACGCCTGCATGCAGGCTTAATCGTCGCGTTACTTGCGGCTGTTCTGGTATGGGCGGTCATGCGTTTTACTGTACTGGGCTATGAAATAAAAGCAGTTGGGTTCAACGCGAAAGCGGCTGAATTTTCGGGCATCAATGTCAATAAAACAGTGATATACACAGCCTTGATATCAGGTGGCCTCGCCGGTATCGCAGGTGTCAGTGAAGTCGCAGGGTTAAAAGGTTACCTGACACTCGACCTGTCTCCTGGGTTTGGTTACACCGGTGTTGCAGTCGCGATGCTGGCAAGGTTACATCCGCTTTCTGTAGTCCCGGCAGCTTTGTTTTTATCGGCTATTTATGTCGGAGCAGATTCAATGAGCCGCGCAGTCAATATTCCTACCTATATAGCTGATGTGCTGGTCGGTGTATCGGTACTCGCAATTCTTGTCTGCGTCATGTTGACTCAATACAAAATTAGGTTCCGTCAATGAGTGAGTTAATCGACATCCTGCTTACCACAGGCTTTTGGGCCGCTACCATAAGAATTGTAAGCCCGCTTATTTTTGGTACTTTAGGTGAACTTATTTGCGAACGCGCTGGTGTCCTCAACTTGGGTATCGAAGGTATTATGACCGTCGGTGCAATGTCCGGCTGGATGTGGGTTTATCAAGGTGGTGATCTCTGGACAGGTGTTTTATTTGCCGCCAGTATGGGCGCATTGTTCGGTTTGCTACATGCTACATTCACCGTTCATCTGTGTCTGTCGCAGCACGTCACGGGTATTGG
>JBLHID010000092.1:0-11609 GCA_047615545.1 Polaribacter sp. | reverse complement strand
CCCCAATGAAAGCAGCACAGCTGGGATACCATCGGCTACCGTGACTGCGGCTGTCCCACAATTGCTTGGGCTATCGGTGGGAACACCCGTACATATTTGTAAGTCCGGCTTTAAATTCGATATAGTCACAGTTTTCATGTCTTTACTTATCACGAAGTCACCACCATTGTTGCTACTGTCATTGCCTGTCACTTGATACCGATATCGATTGCCCCAGGGATCAATCAAAGAATTACTGGCATCATATCGACCATCGATACCTAGAGTTTTTGCGGGTAAAAATCCGTACCAAGTATTGCACTCAGTACCATTATTGGGGTCAGCTATGCCATTTGGTGCTGACAGGCTCGCGGCACAGGGTAATCTACCGTTGACTTGAGCATAGGCATATATCGTATCAACAATTCGGTCCATCTCCTCGTTTACCGCCCGATACTGCTTTAACTCCTGCTGAACTGGGAATAGAGCCACCGTATAACCTAGTAGGATGGATACGATTACCAGCACGATAGAAATTTCTATCAAAGTAAAGCCTTCAGTATTGTGACTTTGTCTGTTCATTAGGCACATTTTTTTGCTTCTAGCGCTGTATTACTTGCATTGATCCAAATGCAATAAACTAGATCACCCGCATCATGGTAATAGGTGTTCACATCTCCTGAGTAAGCGGCATCCGTTGGATAATCATGCGCATTGCCAAGACCTGAGCCATCGGTATCCAGATAGTTAGACAGAATGTTCTTTTCATCTATATCTACAGGTGGGTAATTTCTGGATTGGCCGTTAACAACCGAGCCGGAAAAGAAAACAATCGCTGCAATTTTTTGTGATATCGGAACCGCAGCTATAGTGGACATATTGAGACAGTCACCCAACGTTATACAACGCGCGGATAGCATCTCGGTTGATCCATCAACCATTTCGAAGTCTTTTGAGATAGCATAAAAAAAATGATCCTTCCAATTTTTCCAAAGGGATTTTCTTTCCCCCGTTAAACAGCTATTAAAAATATCTTCCTTGTTGGCATGAGCGACTACCTGTGAACCAGTTAACGCCGATTCGGCTGTGTCACTGACATTAATTGATTGTGGCAACCGACCAATGAGTGATGACGGGTTATATTGATCGATATACCCATTCGCACCAGCAGTATTAGTATCATTTCTATATTCAGCCATTTCGATTTTAGCTGGCCAGGGTAACCAGAAGTTTGTGTTATTAGCATCATTGGCATAGTCGGTAAAACACTGGGTAAGGTCGGCGGTCAATTGCTCAATTTCCGATCTGGCCGAAGATGAGTTGGTGTTGAGATCATTTTGACCCTTTACCGCATCCCAATACTCATGTTTAGTGACCCAAACCATTGTGTCGTTGAAGCCTGAATTCTCGAGTCGGCTAGATGCGCTTCCGTACACGTAGCGCCATATCTTATCCGCTGTATTTGCGTGATCGGTTGCATAGATAACACTTCCGCCAGATTCCAGATAATTGGCTTCGTTGCTATTCCCTTGACAGTCTGGCGCGTGAGATTGCCCCTGCAAAATTCCGCCTGGCGCTATGATCAGAGCTATCGGCCGATCACCAGCATTTGCGCCGTGGTATAGCTGACCATTTTCGTCCTGTACCTGTAACATGCCATTACTGTCTTCATTACGCATTTTAGCTTTAGGCCCAGTCTTGTAATCTCCCGAAACCACATACCAAAGGCACTCGTTGCTACTGTCTCTCAATGTGTCTACGCCTAGTGTTTTTGAGGGTAAAAATCCAACGCTGTTCACATGCCGAGAGCCACAAGGGCTATCCTGCGCACCCGTGCTGGACGAGCCGGTAGCCCTTAGGTCTGGACAGGGTAGACGCCCCATATCGGCATACTTGTTAGTGGTTAAGGAATAATTTACAGCGTGACTCAGCAACGCTTGCTTTGCTTTTCTCAACACCTCGTAATCATGATGTTGTTTACTTTGATTAACCTCTGTTACCTTCATACTCAATAGATTTGAAGCAAAGGTGCCTGCCATAGCAAACAACACCATCAGTAATAACAATAGTGCCACGCCACTTTGATTGAATGAAGGCTTCTGACCCGTCATTACTTTTCTACCTCGGCTTGATAGACAATTTCGATTGTTTCGCCACTAGTTAAAAAGTAGTGCCTTCCGTCTGGCGCTGTAATTCTGACCATTATTTCTCTGCCTACCATGACTTTTATACGCATTTTGTCGTCTATACTGTCTCCATCGTCATAGGCTTGGTTATTTATCCACACCCTATTGTGGCCACCACTTGATAGTGTAATACCTGAGATGCTGATTGACTCACGGACCCACTCTTTCACTGGTTCCTGGATGCTTGTATCGACGGATTTGCCCTCATTTGACGGCACCTGCGGTAACACTTCATCTAACTCATACCGTTTGGCATTAATCAGTTGGCGCTCCTGTGGCGTTGTGAACAAGGTCAACATTTCTGACCCATGTACGGTTGTTACCGAGCTGGCAGCAATCATCAATAATACTAAGGTGCTGGATTTATTTGGCACCGATAGTCACCCATCTCAAGCGGCAGTTTGAGTTAAAGTTAGCTCCCTTAGAATCGAGTGCACTGGACACTAGGCTCAAACGGTTGATCGAACAGCTTTCGACGGTGAACATATTATTTATCGATAGCTTGAGGCCTTCGATAAGTCTTAAGAGGTCCACTTCATGCAACAGTCCCATTTTTAAATCCATAATAGACCCCTTGATATCAACGCCGGGCTTCACCTTAAAGCCAGGCCGTTCAAATGCTTCTTGCGGCAGCAGGTTGTAATTGATAGTGGGCAGTTGTAATACCTCATTGGTTTTTTCGAGGCTTTCTACCCAGCTCAGTCGTCGTTCCACTCCGACCAATCCACTCGCTATGTATCCCTCATATTGACCTCTATATTTTTCTAGCAGATCGATGTCGTTAATAATCGTGCTATATTTTAGATGCGTCGCGCGTAAGGTGGATAACGATAGCTCGTATTGATCCTGCTGAATGTTTTGGTACTGCGTCCCTACGCCAATCATCAAAATAGCAATCACTAGTCCGACGAAGAATATCGTTAGCGGCTTTATTAGATAAAGCCAGTCCACATTATTTTTCATTTTTGATCTCCCGCACTACTCGAAAGGTCAGTAATGCCAGGGGCATAGCATTACGGCGATTTTTGCCAGCCTCGCCCATTAAGCTATTTTCTGGCTCGATATTCAGGGGTCTTTTCAGTATTTCGACATGGGTGTATTTGCCTAGCTCAGACATCGACTTCTCAAGATCATCTGTGGCGCTAAGTGCGTAGCGATAGTTGCCATCAAAGTTTGAAAATTCTGCCTCAACGACTGCGATTTCAAACAGGCCTTTTGTAAGCGGTATGTTTGAGTTTTCTGCCTGACGTTTGCCGCTTTTTAGATTGCTCCAATGGACTTCGCTAACGTCTTTTGTATCGGCATAGTTTGATACAAACCAGTTCATTTTTGTGACCCGAAGATTTGAAAATGACGAGATGTCCTGACTAACCTGTATCAGCATTGCTTGGGGGTCATTCAAATAATTGTTTTGTATCTCGTCGACGGTTTGCACTATGCGTTTCATGCTATTGGTCGACGTTCCATGAGTCGACATACTTGAGTAGATTGTTTTTTCGCTCAACTGATTGTATTTGGCTCTGTACTTCTTTTCGATCTGGACTGTATCAGTGGTGGTGGTGCTATAAAGCCAGCCCTTAACGCCACTGTTCATGGCTAGGCCAAAACCGACAGCCAATATTGCGACACTGCATATTTTGAGCCCGATGCTCGCAATATGATGCTGGTAGTACCACTTTTCTTTTGCCTGGGCATAGTGATTGAGGACGGTTTTTTTAGTCGCGAGATTACAAAAAAGAGCTGAACTGAGGTCCTGCTCCTCGGGAGTCTTGATTTTCTTATTCTCTAGTAACTCGTTAATCTCTAGTATTTTGAAATCGAAGGAGATGATTCCAGCACAACGAGTGTTTAGCGTGTCGAGGTGTCGCTTGTTGGTCAGAATATGGACATCCACTACCTGAGATCTTTCGACAATATGCTGGCCGATTAGGTATCTTTGAGTATTTTCGATATCATGAATAACATCATTTCCGTACTCCCCCTCGTAAAAACTGGTAATAGGTGACATGCGGCTCAAGATCAACTTGCCGTCGATAAAAACAGATTGACGCAGACTATTGGGCACTTGCTGACTCACCAGGATGACAGCCTTTCTTTTTGACTTTAGGCTTTTCGTATAATCCACTGATAGTAAAGGAAGGCTAATAATGCCTGACAAAGGTGTATGAGTTTCCTCGATTATCTTCAACCATGGTTCAAGTAAATACTCGTTAGTTAATCCGATTAGTAAAAGCTTTTCTTCCCTACGTTTTTTCTTTTCGATAGATTGAGAAATGGAAAATCTATATTTAGAGTGACTGAAATATTTTAGGTATTTCCGACTAATGATGGATTGTCGGTCGGAGCCACGTAATAGTGGGATTTTAATTTGCCGAAATTCTTCTTCGATTAGGTCAACTAATAACCTAACTGGCTCATTCTGAAATGACCTAAGATAGACGCTAAACAGATCAAGGCCGTGTTGGTTTAGCTCAAAGTAGACTGTACTTTCGAGGGTGTTACCCAGCCATTCTTGAGCAGCCATTTGATTGCCGGTAAAATAGAGCACTCTTTTCATAGTGCCGCCTTTTTGGTGCTTGGGAGGTAATTGACACCCACTAGAGATTAATTTTGCTGATTGTGTCGTAAATAGGCCCCAGCACCGACATCGCCAACCACAATACGATGATGCCAATTGTCGCCATCAGTGCTGTCTGAATAATAGGTTCCATTTTATCTATGCTGTCATTGATATCACGATCAAAGAAGTAGCTGACATTGTTTAACGACTTATCCATTTGTCCGCTCGACTCGCCCACACGTAACATCCTAATTATTAACGGTGGGAAAATTCCAATATTCTTGAAACTCTCGCTAATGCTGTTACCTTCCGAAATTTGCTGCCAGGCTCTTTCAATGCCGTCTTCCAACACACTGTTGCTTACCACGGTTTTGCTTAAGTTGATGGCATCTAAAACGGTAATTCCGGAGGCAAACATTAAGGCGAAATAACGCGTAAACCGAGAGATTTTTATTTTTTCGTTAACCGAACCAAACAACCAGAGTTTGAGTAGTAGGCCATCGAGTTTGAAACGCGCCTGACGACTATTTTTGTAAAAATATCTGAGTAGCAGAGATAAAGTAAATGGCGCAACAACCACTAGGTACCAAAAATTCACTAGAAAATTTGATACCGCTATTAGAGCCCGGGTTTCGAAAGGAATGCTGCCACCCAACGCCACAATCGATAGCATAATGTCGGGAACGACAAAAATCATCATAAACATGATGACTGACATAATGAGCGTACCCGTGACTAGTGGGTACATCACGACCTTTTTCGCTTTACCTAATAGTTCATCCTGCCACTTCAAGGTTTGTGTAATATCACTCAAGACTTCGTCCATTTTTCCAGTTCGTTCTCCCACTTTAATGAGGCTCACAAAAATATTGTCAAATATTTGGGGATACATGCCAAGTGCCTGAGAGAAAGTATTACCACCGTCGATAGCGTCGATCACACCAGAAATTACATCGCGAAAAGCTGCGTTTTCTTCGCTATCCCGTAAGTCGCACAAGCCTTCTAATATAGGTATGCCAGCATGAGTGAGCTGTTCCAGATAGAAAGAGAAATTAATTAGATCATGGCGCTTGATTTTATGGTTTCCAAATATGTCTACACCATGCTCTTTTTGTTTAAAGGTAACGAGATCTAGCTCCATATTTGTAAGACGGCTTTCCAGATCCGATGGATTGCCTGCGTCGAGGCTGCCCTCAATAGACTTGCCACTTGCGTCAATCGCTTTGTACCGAAAATGCGGCATAACTAACTCATTCTCTCAGTCAAGTTTGTGACACGGGCGACTTCCTCTATTGAGGTAATGCCTTCCAGAATACGACGGACACCATCATCGGCTAGTGTGGAGAATCCCTGCTCGTATGCTGCTTCTCGGATTTCTTTGGTGGTCGCACCTCTTGCCAGTAAGTCGTCGAGGTGTGAATTCATTTTCAAAATTTCGAGCAAGGCAAGACGACCCTTATATCCAGTTTGATCACAGCTAGAGCAGCCTATGGCCGTGGACTTGAATATTGTCTCTGCTACGAGACCGTCTCGATTACCCAGGAGATGTGATTCCTCGGCAGTCGGTCGATGAGATGCTTTGCAAAATTCGCACAATTTACGCACTAGTCTTTGCGCGATAATACCGATGATATTACTTGCCATGATTTCTGGAATGATTCCAATATCTCTCAATCTTGGCAATGCGCCAATCGCCGAATTAGTGTGCAAGGTGGTATAGACCTGATGTCCAGTCATGGCTGCCCGAAACGCCATTTCTGCCGTTTCTTTGTCGCGTACCTCACCTATCAGGATGACATCGGGATCCTGACGCATTAGTGATTTAATGCCATTTGCAAAGCCCATTCCTACTGCTTCATTTATAGAGGTTTGCCGAATTAGTGGAAACGGATATTCCACCGGGTCTTCCAGTGTCATTATATTTATTTGCTCACTGCTGATGTAGTTCAGCAGAGAGTAAAGCGTCGTGGTTTTACCACTGCCTGTTGGACCAGTAACTAGAATGATACCTTCAGGTCGAGACATCATTATTTTTAGGGTGCGCATGGGCTCTTTTGGTAGCTCCAATTGTTCTAGCGGAATAACACCTTTTTCACGATCCAGTACACGTAGTACAATATTTTCACCGTGTATGGTTGGTTGCGACGCGACACGAAAGTCAATTTGTCTGCCGATGATATTGCGTGATATGCGGCCGTCCTGTGGCGCACGAGTTTCAGCAATATTCATGGCCGCCATGACCTTTAACCTGACAGCAATCGCAGGCCAATAGGTTTTGTGTAAACTGCGAATTTGGCGCAGAACTCCGTCTATACGATATCGAATTCTAAGAAAACTCGCTTCCGGTTCAAAATGCAAATCAGCTGCGCCACGCTTGACTGCGTCGGATAACATGACGTCGACAAGTCGGACTAGCGGTTGACTGTATTCTTCGATATCTCCCTGGTAGTGAGTATAATCAACCTCTCCTGTTTCTATCTCACGCAATATGCCGTCGATGGATAATTCATAACCGTAAAACTGATCTATTGCATTTGATATTTCGGCTTCACCTGATAGCACTGGCACTAGTTCTACATGTTCGCCTATCTGAATCCGTATTCGATCAAGGGAAAATAAGTTGAAGGTATCTGACATCGCGATCGTTAAGGTGCTGCGAACTGGGTCAAAATTTAGGGGTAGCACCTTATACTTTCGGGCGGTATCTGGGGTGATCATGTTGATCGCTTCTGGGTCAGGTACGACATGCGAAAGGTCGACACTGTCTTGTTCCAGCGCTTCACCGAGGGACGAACGCATAATGGCTTCGGTAACGAACCCCAAACTTACCAGTAATTTACCGAGTGGCTCGTGGGCTTTCTTTTGTTCTGTTAGTGCGATATTCAGTTGATCTTTGGTTATAACACCTTCTTCAATCAGTAATTCGCCTAAACGCTTTGGGATATTTTGAGCATTCATAACTGCTTCAATATCTCCACTCGCTGATCGACAACTGTCTTGTCAAAGGTTGCTAGGCCACTATTAAAATTACCTAACGCCCGTTGGTAGTAAATGATAGCTACCTTTGGTTTTAAGATATGCTCCAGACTCACCGCCAGGTTGTAGGCGTAATTCGGATCGTTTGGATTATTCTTCAGCGCTTTAAAATAGAGCTTTTGGGCTTCTGTCCATCGATTTTGAGCGCCATATAGATTCGCCAAAGCAAAGTTCAGGTACGGCGATGATGGTTCGGTTCGTAACATCATTTTCAATTGCGATTTTGATTTTGATAGTGCAATACTCGCCAATGGAATCAGTGAGGCCATGGCAACATCGTCCTTCGGATTCGCAGTTAACAAGATTCGATAGTCCTTGATCGCATCCCGTTTGTTATCACTTTGAACATTGATTGCAGCGCGTGCTAGTAAAGCATTTCGATTATGGGAGTCGTCAGCTAGCACTCGATTGTATTTTTCTAGCGCTGTGTTTTTGTCGCCACGTTGATAGGCGGCATAGGCATCTTTTAGCCATTTGTTTTTTTCATGCGATGAGGTTTTGCTACTTAACCGTAGTGGCTGAGACCGTGCTAAAACCGCTTTGCTGCCAGTTTTTACTTTAGACTTTTCTTTTGATATCCCGTTGGCTTTACTCGCGCCTGGTTTTTTTTGCAGCTCAGTCAACTCAATTTTTTTCTCGTCTATCGGGGCACTCCAAGATTTGTTGGTTTCGCTGACTCCTGCGTCGTCGACAATCAGGTCAGTTATTGGTGGTACTATCTCGGGTGAGGCCTTTGCGTACCTTACTAATTCAACCGTTTTTGTATCGACACCTAGGGTCGGGCTTTGCGTAGACAGGAGTGTCTGCACTTTAAGGACCGTTAGTTTAGTCCGGTTTAGTATTGGAACGTGCCTTAACGCACTTAGGCTTTTATCGATATTAATCAACTCAGCTTTATATTCAAACCAACCGTATATTAAAATAACGGGCAATATGGCAGCGGCAACGAAGGAATATGATTTGTAATGGTTATGGCGCCGTACCGATGAGTGACGAATAGGTACTTTTTCGATGTAATCGGCTGTCATTGGCACTTCCGATTCTGACTTCATTTCTGTAAATAACTGAGAAGCATCATCATGCTCAATTTTGATTAGGGTTCGATCATAGTTATGCGTTGTGTGGGTACGGTTTGGAGTCGAGTCGCTATCTTTAGTCTGGAGTGATGTAGGAGGGCCGTCCGCTTCCATCAAGGTTAATGGCATCTCTTCCGGCCCTTCAGCGCCAGGTGATTGGTACATAACAGACACCTGGGTCTGTTGGTGATGCTTACCGATAAACGTGCGTACATCATGTGCGAGAACTTCAGGGCAGCTTTCAGTAGCCCGACGCAATTCAGCAGCATAGAGCATTTCCGTTTTATCTTCGGACGCACTGTCGCTAGGTTTGGTTAAGGCTATCGTGTCATCAATCACGGTTCGGGTGTCATCCATAACAATTGTTTCGTCAGCGACTACGACTGCTTACACTACAGTGGTAACCTCTTTTTCCGCCGTTTGCTCTGCGGCTTTTTTCTTATCAGCCTTTTTGGGGCCTCTCATAGTAAACTGATTATAAGCTCCTACTGTGCCTCTCCTGAAAATACATCCGGTTTTAAAAACCGTTTGAAGTCTTGCAAACTGGCATCGAGACTTGCGTCTTCGATAATTCTGGGCCTCAGAAAAATCACCAACTCGGTTTTTGTCAACTGTTCACTACGAGTTCCAAATAGAAAGCCAATTCCAGGAAGATCCCTCAATCCTGGAATGCCAGAACTGGTTTTATTTGCCGTATCTTGCATCAAACCACCAATCACGGCTGTATCGCCATTGGCCACCCGTAATACTGATTCCATTTCTCGCACCTGAATTTCAGGAATCTGGCTTATTACGCCTGCATTTGCCAGTTCTGGATTAGGATCATTTACGAAACGCAAAATCCGCGATAACGTTGGACGTATGTTCAAGATGACTTCCTCGCCCTCTGTAATGTATGGGGTAACGTTCATTACAAACCCAACTGGCACTGTTTTAATTTCAGTATTAACATTTGTTATCGTATTTGTGGTCGCGTTACCAGGGGTCGTTGTTACCGTGGTTGTGAAGTAAACTCGATTATCAACCACTTTTAAAATGGATGTTTGATTGTTCAATGCCATAATCTTTGGACTAGACATAACAGATACATTACCAAAAGAATCCAATACTCTCACTGCAGCAGAAACATCGCTGTTCGCATTACTATTCACGTAGGTTGCAGCGGTGAACGGAGCAGTACCGAGTGCGCCAGCAAGCAAACTTTGATCAAAACTCCAGCCATTACCGCTAACTATCCGTGACCAGTCAACCCCAGCTTGGAACTCATCATTTAGAGTCACTTCGACAACTGTAGCCTCGATTAACACTTGCTTTCGTGCACTGCTATTGACTCGATCCAGAAAGTTCTGAATATCGTTATGGGCTATTGAAGAAGTGCGTACAGATATTAGTCCGGACTCACGGTTTGATATAACGGTACCTTTGACGCCATCGACATTTCCCAGCAGAGCTATGTTGTCTTCCAGTGTTTGCCAAAAGTCATGCTTCGAACCATTGGTTACCTTGGTAGAAGAGTTGCTTCCTCCACCGCTTCCTATGCTTCCAGTTGATGCTATCTGAGTTGCAACTTCAACTGTCGAGGTCGTATTTCTATTCATGTTGATATAATCAACCCGATAGGTGCGAATAAATGGCCTGTCTTGTTCGATTACGAGGTTAGAACCATCTTGGTAGTACCTCAACGAAACCTGACGTGCAACACGCTTTAGGATTTTTGGTAGGGTCTGATCAATCGCATTGATACTAACGTTGGCGCTAATAGAAGGATCAATGTCGAGGTTTAATCTAGCATCTCGGGCAAGTGCGAAAAGTAATTCGTTAACTGGGACACCAGACGCGATTACGGTAAAGGTTTGAAGCTCCTCGATTGGCTCAGGCGCGACGACTATCGGTACTTGCTGTACGACACGTGGAATATCGGTAACGGTTGGACTAGCCGCAGGTAATAGTTCATTGATATGCCCAGTCGCGACCACTCGGTCACTTTTTGGTTTGATGGTTTGGCAGGAGGCCAAAACTAACATCACTATTAACAACAAAATCCTTTTCATTATTCGTTTTTCCGTTTTAAAGCTGAAGTCACTAGTTATAAATATTCGTCTACATTCTATCCATTCGTCCATTGGGGCGAGTTCTATTAATGCATAGCATTTCAGCGACATTGTTCATATTGTCGTTATGCTCTGCCACGAGTTTTCATTTGGCCGATTCATTCGGCTTTTATTGGGGATAATATCACCAGATTTATCGATGAAGTCGACCGCAACGGATTCTTTTTCTTGGCACTGATGCTTTTTACTATCCTGTCCAGACAGCGCCAAAATTAGGATGGATGAGTGTGTCGGAAAAACCTTACGGATGACTGCCAGGCATTTGGATGGGGTATGAATATTGGGAGAAAAATCTAAAACGGCATGGGCTAATACGGGTAAATGCGCGACTCGGTCTAACCGATCGAAACTAGTTTTCCGATCAAGCTTGCGTTCGATGTGATAATCGTTCCGCCACTGGTACTCAATGTTATCGGTGAATAATAGCATTGGTCTTTGTGCGCCTTCTAGCGACATTTTGTCATCCCTAACATCCTGTTAATGGGGTTACTAGTATAGGGTCAAATTGTCAGCAATTCAATTATCCATTTAAAACCAAATGAAATCATGCTGATAGAGATTATTTTGAGTAATTAGCCATCTCCGTCAGCTAATACTAATGTCGTCATATTACTCAGTGTTTTATTCATCGCGCTCAACGATATACATCACAATGCCTGGC
>JBLHID010000091.1:0-11706 GCA_047615545.1 Polaribacter sp. | reverse complement strand
TCTAAAAAAGCTTTGTCGGTCGAAGAATCGAGGGTAATGAAAAAAACTTTGATACCAGCCAGTTCCTCATGAATCAGTTCGGCTTCCTGCACCAGTGGACGATCCTCATGAAAGTAAGACATCGGATCATTCGTCACGTATAAGGTCGATGTATGAAAGGCAAAGAAAGCACATAAGATCGCCGTTAAACTTAATGTGTAGATCGGAAAACGATCCTGTAATATTCGAAATACCACAATAATTTTATCTGCTAGGCTGTTCTTGTAGATTGCCTCGTGCTCGGACTCACTGGAATGGTTTTTTGGACCGAACTGCGCTAACAGCAGTGGAACCACCGCGATGGTAATAACACCGTTAGCGAGAATCGCGAATGTCGATGCCACTGCAAAGTCCTGAATTAAGCTGATAGAGCCAAATAAGTTGGCCGCAAAACCAAGCGCTGTCGTTATCACCGTCAATACAAGAGGGAAGCCTGTATGGGTTACCATATAGCGAATTGCGCGTTCTCGAGGGGACCCTTCGTCTACCGCTGGGTCTGTTTTTTGACCCAGCGCGAGACCACGAAAGAATGCCGCCATGATGTGAGTATCCTCAGTTGAGCCAATAACGATGATCAAACAAGGGATCATCGCGCTCAATATGTTTAGCGGAATACCGATCCAACCTAATAAACCAAAGGTCCACAAGACCGTCAGCATGGACGTAATAATCGGTACCGCGGCCGCAAGGACGCTGCGCATGAGAAATAGGATCGAAACAATCAGAACAAACGCCGATAAGGGCCCCAATATCGTAAAATCTTGGACCAGACTGGTACGCAGTTCTGTATTCACTCGTGGTGGCCCCACCTGAAATAGACGACCAAAATCGCTGCTGTGTAGGTTTATGGCGTCGTTGATATCTAGGTATACCTGTTCATCAAAGTCTTGTTCATCGTCGTTATTCTCGATCGTGAGAATCATCGCAGTGACACGGCCATTTTCCGAAAACAGGTTGCCTGCATATAGTGGGTTACTAAGCACTAGGCTTTTCGCTGCCATCACTTCAGTCGAATTTTTTGGTACTCTTTCCATCACAGCTTCAGTTTTAACCGTGGTTTTACCACCTGCTGTCTGGCCCCTAATAGCATGCAGACTAAATAGACTGTCGACACGAGTCACATGATTAATACGGACCAGTTGATCATGCAAAGTTTGTAGTAAGAGCAGCTTTTCAGTGCTCCAAAGTGCTTCGTCTTCAATATAGATAATAGTCTTGTTGTCAGAACCGAATTCACTCATGGTACGTTGGTAGACAACTCGGGCTGGATCGTCATTTGGAATGAGATTGTCAAAACTCGTGTCGATCTCGAGTCGCGTCAGTCCAAAGCTTGCCATCACACTGATCAAGGTAATAATCGTGATCGCGATCGACCGATAACGAGTCGCTAGGAGATAGATGGCAGAAATCATTGTTCAGTCTCTCCCGAGAGTTCCAGTTCGGTGGCGTCATCCTGCAGGTCATAGTCGACCAAACCTTCAATGCGAGAATTAGCGTATAGGTGCTCCGCAGTAAACACCTCGGCAGGCACGTATTCCTTCGAAAATATCCGTCGATTGATCTTTATCAATGTCTTATGGCCATTTTGCAAATCTTCCATCAGTAGCATATTCGCACGCCACATATCGCCCAGCACCTGTGTCATATCATGAGAGCTCTGGCGTTTACGAACCCTACCCAAGTCATCAAAATAGTCTGTTCGCGTCAGGTAAAGAATTTCCTGAGAGATATAGTGTCTACGTAAGGCTGTTTGATCTGCCTCGGACGGCTTATCAAATACATCTACCACTGAATACATTTTGTAATTGATAAGTTCATCACGTCTGCGCCGGTAGTCATAATCCTCAAGACGCTCGCCCGTAAGATTCTCGATAGAAAAGTCCGTGCCTAAAAAGTTGGTATCACCCGCGCCGCCAGAATTTTCAATCATACTTTCACCTAAAGCAGGCAAATAGATTGCTTGTCGTGTGTCGCCATTAGCATTGCGCTCTGCGAGTACCGCTACCCCCTTCACATCTTCTGGTGATTCAAGCAGCACTAAAAATCTTTGGATTGATGCGGGCTCCATGCGTGAATAGAGCTTTACCTTTCTTGTTTCGCGGTTACCGTCTCGATCAATCAGCACTAGGGACTGCTCTTCATAGACGTAAGGATATTGCTTGTGAGTGTCATACACCTGCTGCATCAGGACTCGACCAGATGCATCAGAAAACTGAAAACCTGCAGCGCTGGCGACAATAGCGGTCAGTAACAAAAATGCCGCAACAGACATCTTAGCCAGCATGTTGCACTTCCATCTGTTGGAGGTTGATCGCGATATCAAGACACAGTTCTGCGTACAGCGTCTGTAGATCAGCCACCATATCGCTATATCGATCACGGCTATTCTGGTTGATGGAAGAGGTAAATTGTCGGGTTGTTAATAGCTCACCGGCACCATCACTTATCTGATATCTTGCCGCTAGCTGTGTTTTACCATCGGCGGTCTGTTCGAAAGCCTCAATACTCACCCGTAATACATAGTCGGGTTTGGCAAATGAGCGATTGATAGCGGTGCCCACATCAGGCGTTCCAAGCAGTACGGCCAAGTTTCGAGTCATCGTGCGATAAAGGTTTTTTCGGAGATTCTCGCCCCATTGTTGATTGCCCGAAAAGGTCAGCCTATTGGTGCCTTCTCTGCGAGCAATTTGAAAACGCTCCAAATACTGCGGTAGCTTTAGATCCAAAATCTGCACGCTTTTTTTATCCAGATTGGCGATAGCCGGCATTGGAATCGGGTCAATCACATAATAACTAATCATCGGTTGCGAGATGCTGCAACTGGATAGCAGGATTATGCTAATAAGTATCGTGAGACAGCGTTTATTCATTTTCGTTTTCCCGCCTCGGCCGACCGAATATTAATGCATTTGGTTGTCGTTCTAACATTTCGACCATAGAGCGTAAAGCCCGTGCCGTTTCCTCAAGCTCGCTTGTTACCTGTATAAGGTTGTACTGTAAGGGAGAAGTAGGCGCTAAGACACCGCCAATCATCGTTAGTGCATTGTCAACGTTGCCGAGCACATTGTTCGCTAACCTAATGGTATCCTGGAGGTCCGCAGACTCAACATCACGCAGGATATTTTTTAGTGTGCGCATAGAGGCCTGCAGATCCGTCACGGTTTGATCCGCTTCGGCAGTATTTAGAAGTTGGTTGGCTCCGTCCAAAATACCGAGAATATCATTACCCATCTCTTCAATGTTGACAGTCTCAAGTTTTGACACGAAAATTTGAAGGGATTCCGTCATGGCCTCCAAAGAGCCAGTTATGGTTGGTAGTTCAGGGTATGGCGTACTGTTGTCGTGATAGACCGCCTTGGTGCCAGGGTACATGTTAAGGTCGACATACAACTTGCCCGTCAGCAAGTTTCCGGTGGACAGTGTTGCGCGCAGCCCCCGGTCAACAAGAGTTTGGATCATGCTAGCGGCGGAATTGTCATCTACTATGGTACGGTCGATGATTCGGTCTGGTTCGATTTCGACGAGGACGGGAATACGAAACGACGTATCATCTGGATTAAATTCGAGTTTGACATCTAACACGCTGCCGATCCGAATACCTTTAAACTCGAGTGGCGCACCGGGACTTAAACCACGTACAGAGCTATTAAAATACATGACTAATTGGAGCTTTCGGGTGTATGCCTCTTTATCAATTAGAGCGTGATTGGGGTAGAGCGTAAAGATCAGTTTTTCAATATCTGAGTTCGCAGTTTCAAGCGTTGTTGGAGTCTCAAAGGAAACACCACCAAACATCAGCGTTTGCACCGAGGCGGTTTTGATTTCAATACCATCGGCACCTATTGAGACATCTAGGCCACTGACATTCCAAAACCGGCTATTGCCGCGCACAAGTTGATCATAAGGGGCGCGGACAAATGCATGTATGTAAATGCTTTTAGCGTCTGAGTCCAATTCGTAACCCAGAATCTCACCGGCTAACAAACCCTGATAATACAACGGAGACCCTCCCGCCAGGGAGCCCAAGTCATCAGTCACGAGGGTTATTTTGGTTCCGGCATCATCGCGGGTAATTAAGGGGGGAGCTTCAAGCCCAACAAAATGATTCTGTACTGAACCAGAACCAGGATCGATTTCTATGTAAGATCCTGAGAGCAAAGTGCCTAGGCCTGAAATGCCACGTAGACTGAGTTGGTGTCGCACTACCCAGAAACGGGTATTACGCCGTAGAAATTGATCTGTTCCTTTGCTGAAAGTAACCGTAAGCTCTACATCATTGAAATCATTAGAAAAATGCACCTCTTCGACTATGCCTATTTCGACGCTCTTATATTTTATGACCGTTTTCCCTGCCTGGATACCAGCGGCAGTGTTAAACGTAATTGTCGCAGTAGGCGCCTGATCAACAAAGGTTCGCACCGCCAACCAGCCACCAACCAGGGCTGTTAATAGCGGTATAAGCCAGATAATAGATGGCCCAGCTCTTTCACTAACCTGTGGTCGATCGTGTTCACTCACTATGTTTCTAAACGCCTTTTTAATGTCGCCGGAATGTCGTTCTTATTATTCGGCAGATTATTTACGGGCATACCGTTTGGGTCGAGTAGTGTGTTGTCCCAAATCAGTCGCGGGTCGAAGCTATGTGCGGCTAACATCGTCAAAATGACAGCCGTGCCAAAAAATGTTACACCAATTTCGGGTTCAATGCTGGCGAGAAATCCAAAGTTCACCAATCCAGACAACAATCCGACGAGAAATACATCAACCATCGACCAAGCGCCTACGATCTTGGTAATACGATATAAAAGAGCCCTGTCTCTAGGTCTCCAGTTAGACCTATTGCGCACAGAGTGCAGTAGATACCCCAGCGCTGTTAATTTCACCAAAGGCACCACAATAGAGGCAAACAAGACGAGAATAGCGAGCCCAATCAAACCCGCCTCCATGAGGTGGATCACGCCGCTTACAATAGTGTCAGCTGAACCACGGCCAAGATTACTCACACTCATTACGGGGTATATATTTGCAGGTATGAGCATGATGCATGCAGAGATAAGTAGGGCCCAAGTTTTCTGCAGACTATTCACCACTCGAAAATGTACAGCCGCCCCACATCGTAGGCAATGTCGCATGTGAGATTCCAGCGGCCGAACTAATCCACAGGTATGGCAGCTCAGGACTCTTGCCTGTTCTAACCCATCCGGAAAATCGCTGCGATTTTGTTGCTTGATGTCACATTTAGCCCATAGTACTTCTGGGTCAAAACTGGCGCGTGCAGCAGTGTAAGTGATTAGCATCATCACAAATCCAAGCATGCCAAGACCAGGAGTAACTTGCGCTGCCGATTGCAACTTAACCACTGCAATGAGAGTCCCGAGCATAAAAACTGCCAGTAAGCACCAGGGCTCAAAGGCCTTAATCAGTCTGTATACAACGCCATAATGAGGCGGTAGTGCGCCGAATCTAACCGAGATCAGTAGGTAGATCACGCCTATGACACATATCAGAGGCGCCAGTATGCTGGTGAAAAAAACCACAAAGCCGAGTTCGCCCATACCAAACTGATACAAGGCAAGCCCGCCAGTTGACACTAAACTGGTTACCGTAATACCGGCGGTTTGCATGACGATAAATGGATAGAAATTTGCAATCACCATACATACCAACGTAGAAAGATAGAGGGCCAAGCTTCTATCCAGACTATTGTTGATTTGACGATAAAGTTCAGCGCCACAGCGAGTACAGTTCGCTCTAGCACCGGCAGGAATTTTGTCCCTTTGGAATAACATGTCACATTCATGGCACGCTAATATTTCAATCACAGAATTTGGCCCATTAGCGTTATTGATTGCAGCTGTAGGCCACCATACATCAGACTCATTAAAAATCCTACCGTCATGATATAGATGCATTAACGATGATATTTTCTTCGTCTCAGGATTATGATTCAGATGGTCTAGGTCAGTTCCTAACAAGGGTGTAATTAATGAGAACAACGCCAAAACGTTTGTTGAGGAGTGATTGTCGATGGACAAAAAACGGTTACCTAAAATCGCCATTTTTAGAGGCATGCTGGAAATAGCTGATCAAGCTATTGCAGCATCTCCCACATCGGGGATAATCACGCCCTCTTTAGTTTGCGATAGAAATATCATGAAGATCACCCTCTCTAACCTCAGTGTTCAGTTTGACACCTACTTTAGTCTGAACTCGATTAACTGGGAAATCACCTCAGACCAGCACTGGGCTATCGTTGGCGCCAATGGCTCGGGTAAGTCGGCATTGGCAGCAATATTAAACGGCGTCGGCGAAATTACAGCGGGTGACATCTATGGCTTGCCACAACAAGTGGCGATAGCATCATTTGAAGCTCAGGCTGAATTGATCGCAGCAGAGCTTAAAAAAGATGACGCGGATCTGTTAGATGTCGTCTCAATTGGTACGCCGGTTCGCGAGCTACTCGAACAAACCTGTTCTGATCCGGCATTACAACAAAGGCTGATAAAGGCATTTAAATTCGACGGTTTACTCGACAGAGGGTTTCGCAAATTATCATCTGGTGAGTCGCGCAAGCTCATGTTAATCAGAGCATTAACCAGCCAGGCACAATTGTTGGTTTTAGATGAGCCTTTCGATGGGCTCGATGCAGACTCCTGCCTTTATTTACAACAACTACTGAAAGAAATCGCACAACATACACCCATTGTCATGGTGTTAAATCGGTTAGACGAAATACCAAACTTCATCAGTCATATTGCCTATGCCAACAATGCAACGTTAGCACTACAAATCGATACAACTGATGGTAATGCGATGAACAATTTAGCTCAACTCATGCACCTCAAAACAACAGACTTGTCGGTGCCTCCCATCGCTGACAATCATCAACCCATCGCGCTCGACAAGGCACAACCTTTGGTGCGTATGCGTCAGGTTCGCGTGGCTTATGGTGATAGTGTTATTTTTTCTGATCTCGATTGGACTATCGAGGCAGGTCAACACTGGCAGGTTACTGGCCCTAATGGTAGTGGTAAAACCTGTTTACTGAATTTGATTACAGGTGACCATCCGCAATGCTATATCAATGATATTTTCGTGTTTGGCATGCAACGTGGCAACGGTGAAAGCATATGGCAAATCAAGCAGCACTTGGGTTATGTGTCTAGTGCATTGCAGTGGGAATACCGCGTTACCGTGAGTGTGCGCAATGCCATTATCTCGGGCTTTTACGACAGTATCGGCATTTATCAACAATATACCGACGAGCAAAAAAGTATCGCAAACCACTGGTTGGCGTTGCTCGGTATGAGCAATCGTGCAGACGAACCATTTAACCAATTGTCATTTGGTGATCAGCGCCTGATATTGATAGCACGTGCGATGGTAAAGCATCCATCATTATTGATTTTGGATGAGCCCTGCTTGGGACTAGATGACTTGAACCGACAGTTGGTGTTAGCCTTAATCGAAAAGATATGCGAAGGCCTTGAGACTACGGTGCTCTATGTTAACCATCGCAGTGAAGACAGTATCCACGGCATTCAAAACCATTTGGCCATGAAGTAGACTGTTGGCGTAAATTGTATTGGGTGATTAGCGATTAGAACTGCTCAGATACCCCATCATGCAATAATTGAAACGCCTTCAACTTCTAAAACTGTTTTCGCATCTGCACGCTCAATTACCTTTAATAATGTGGTTTGAATAGTTTCATCTTTTCTAACATCACTCTCGCTCGTAAACTTCTGTTCTTGAGCCGGAGCACCTTCTTCAGAGATGAAACCGACGACAACCTCTGTCGCACAATCTGTTGATTCACCAAAATAGGCTAGTGAGATCTGTGGGTAACCTTGAAACCCCTTTTTAACCCACTTTGCTATACGCTTTGTTGATTTATCCAAATTCATAATTCATATCCAAAAGAAAACTAACGCCACCTTAAGCAGCTAAATATGGTTGGCTGAAATATTGACCGTAGTGACAATAGCCAACTGTAAACTGGTGGTTGAAGGGATTGTTAATCTAGCGCTTCAACCAAGCCTGTCGGCCCACTTACCATGATGCTCTTTTTCACAATTTTGCTCTGTGTCATAAAAAATGTGGTCAGATATATCAACTTGATCAATCATCTTTATCAGTCTAATTTCATATTAGAAAAACACGTGATCTTGATCGAAGATTATAGAACGCATTCACAGGTCAGGCTAGGTTCAAATTCCCCTTGTTAACCCAATATAACGCGGCCCACACTCAAATAGAAATCGCCCCATTATTATTTAACTAGTTTTTCTCAATCACTCCAATTTGCATATTGAGATCACCATGCGCTCCTCCATCGTAACTTCGAAGCAATGCATACACGAAAAAAAGATAGGTTTTGCCATCGATAGTTGCGATGGTCGGCTCACCTACTACGGAAATACACCCTACGGTGATACAGGAGCCACCGTTTATAATGCTTTGTGTATCAGTCCACGAACCACTTGCACTATATGCTCCGCCTGAGTAGGTAGAGGAAACAATGCCACTATCCCGATGAAGGTAGAGCGTTGTGCCATCAAAAAATGGCATTGACTCGCTCGAATTAGGTAGGTCCAACTTATCTGGAAGCGGCGTAATCGTGCTCCATGTACCGGAAGGGAAAGTTCCCGCCGTTAATTCGTAATAAAATAAATCGAGAGCAGTATTTGAATTGTATTCATTGTCCACCCAAACAGAATTTACGGTGCCATCACTATTGGAGTAAAGGTGAGGGTTGCCTTGCGTGCCAACATGCGACTCGAAGTTGAGCACAGTGGCAGTTGTTGAGGTTCTTATCATTCCTGCTGAGGTGGAAAATGTTATTAAATCATTATCTTGCCCAAGAGTTATAGGGGCGCTATAAATATCGGTCTTGTCATCACCGAGTTGATCGGTAGGGTCGTTAAATGCAAGTAGAATAGTCGCGCTCGTAGATGAATCTATCCGTGGGTATAAACCGAAGGGATTAAGCAGTGCTTCCTGGTTATCGTCGACAGACACCCTAAAAGGCTCTGCGTAAGAACCATCAGCTTGCCGCTTGAAACCATAGAATAATGTAGGCGGACTAAAAATATCCATGCCCCCATTAAATTCAGTGTGGTGATTAATTTTGCCAGCCACTATTCGTTTAGTATAAAACCCTGGCCGCTCTGGTGCGGTATACGGGCCGACGACATTATATACCCAATCGCCATGATCCATAGCTTCACATCCAGCAAGTAAACCATTACAACCAGCAGCATCCTTATAGTAAACCAGACCACTGAAATAAATAGGGCCTGTTTGAATAAACAACCATTCACCATCAGCGCTGACCACCGGTCCATCTTCATACCCTTCCGTGTTGACCAGACCCTTTACACTCATAGGCTGTCCCCAACCTGTATCGACATCGTTAAGAGCCAAAGCAGTAGCAGACATCGAAACGCCACCATGAGAAACGGTAACCGGGAATTCTCCCGTTAATGATGGGGTCACAGTAAATTCATAAACGCCACTCGAGCTTTCCACAATTGTGGATAATGCTCCCGCCTCCAATGTGACAGCAGGGGTAACGCCAGATACTGGCACACTATTATCAGAGATGGAGACACTGACCTTAATATCATCTAGACCAACTTTCGCGACTCGAGCGAATGTCAGCGAAACAGCAACATCGTTAGGAGTCGAGTCTGAACCACCGCCTCCCCCCGTGCAGCCAGCTAACAGCAAAATAGGTAATATGTATAATCTAATCATATTAGGTTTTCTGGATATTATTTGTAGCCAATAAGCGAAAATGAGTCTAACGAATTACTCTGGTAAAAATATGTGTGTATTTTTATATCGAGGTAACGACATTAACGGCTTGAATCCACTTTTCCCTTAACTTGCTACAAAAACCATATAAAAATAACACACTAAATGTAAACCTGTAGAGTGTAGTGGTCATGGTTTTTGGCTCTTCCTTTATTGTGGTAATGCAATAAACTAGTAAGACTCGATAGCCTATTTATCCTAAACACAGTCAGAGAATGAGCAGTAAAGCTGTAAACACACGCCAAACTTAACAGTAACTCAATAGTAAGAAGCCAAAAAATAAATGACTGAAGACAATCGTCAAGTGTCAGGGCTATCTAATGCTGGTTTCGCAACCGTATCTCGCTTAATAGCGATAAAAAACCCATAGAGAGTGACTACTATCCTCCGACAGATAATACAGAAACTGTCCAGAATCTTGAGGTATTTAGCAACATACACAAAGAGCTTTTCTAGGGCCATTCACCAACTTGTAATTAGCGCAAATTCAGATATTGCGCGGTGCCTTCAAGCAACATCTGTACTGCCATGATGATCAAGACCATACCCATCAATCGCTCTATAGCGAACAAGCCTTTTTCACCCAGCACCCCGTAAAGTTTGCGCGAGGCCAACAAAATACTAGCAGAAGCGACCCAAGCAGCAGTCACCGCCAACCATAACTCAAGCCACTGGCCTTCAGCAGAATCACGCATCAGCATAATCATTGCCAAGCTCGATGGCCCCGCCATAAGAGGGATAGCCAACGGCACAATAAAAGGCTCTCCATCGGGTGTTTTACCCAACAAACCACCGTCTCGAGGGAATACCATTCTAATGGCAATCAAAAACAAAACGATGCCACCGCCAATACGGATGGCTTCTTGAGATACCTGTAAGAAGGACAAAATATACGGGCCTACCAACAAAAACGTTAACAACACGGCGTAGGCTATCAGCAATTCACGGCGCAAAACAAACCTACGCCGTTCTTCGGGCACTTGTTTTAATACCGACAAGAACAAAGGAATATTCCCCAGCGGATCCATGACCAAAAATAGCAAAGTGGCGGCGGCAAAAATATCCATCAGTTTCTCAAAAATAGGCTAAAAAATTAATTTGACCGTCGCCAAATAACGACAGAGTGATTAAGTATAAGAGGCCTACCCGCCAATATCAATTAGCGAAGTCCAATCCAGAGCCTATCCTTTTACTCGTTATGACCTGCAATGTCAGAAAACTTCATCCACCGTTCATATAAAGGTGCCGATGAAGCTAAAGGCGTACAATTCACATTTCGACGCGCCTACAATTAGGCTGCTTTTAGAGCGTGTTTACGGTAGCGACACCTGTAGACATAACGTCATATATCGCAGCTGCATACCATTATTAAGCTCAATATATCTCGCCATTAAGCGCCAGTTGAGTTAAATATAGGCGCATATCAAGCTCAATCTGATGATAATCGCTCGACATATGACAACAGAGTTTGTAGAAGGCTTTGTTGTGTTCCTTCTCCTTCAAATGAGCCAGCTCATGCACAACAATCATTCTTAAAAATTCTTCTGGGGATTTCCTAAAAACATCACTGACTCTAATTTCGTGCTTACTCTTAAGCTTATTTCCCTGAACCCGCGACACAAAGGTATGTAGCCCAAGTGCATTGTTAATGACGTGGATTTTAGGGTCGTAAATCACCTGGCTTAATGGCGAAGATTTTTTGATATATTGGTTTTTTATAGATACGGCATACTCGCGCAGGGACTTGTCAGTCACAAACTGATGCGTCGTAGGGTATTTGTTGAGTAGATAATCTGCGAGGTTATTCTGCGCCACCAATTGTAGAACCTGATCTTTGACTTGCTGAGG
>JBLHID010000090.1:0-11975 GCA_047615545.1 Polaribacter sp. | reverse complement strand
CGACTGAGCTACATGAGCCTAATTCAATAACAACTCTAACCTTCTTAATGGAGCGGGTGGCGGGAATCGGACCCGCGTCATCAGCTTGGAAGGCTGAGGTAATACCATTATACGACACCCGCAAGCTCTACTTTTCTGGTTTGACCAGCCAATGTATCGGCCTCCCCAGTCGCGCGCTTCTGCACGTTTTCCTGCTAAGTGACACGACAATAATCAACGATAGTTACTAATCGCTGATTTTTTTAGCCAATGCCACCCCTAACTTAATAGATGGTGGAGGGAGGTGGATTCGAACCACCGAAGGCTGAGCCAGCAGATTTACAGTCTGCCCCCTTTGGCCACTCGGGAACCCCTCCAAACAAGGTGCGTATTCTCTACATGGCGTATGGTCCTGTCAATAGCAATGGAGCTAAATTTGACAATTTAATCAACGCCTTATGAAAAAAGGCCTCGAATAGTCCGAGGCCTTTCAATATCGAGCAAAAAACGCTCGATATATTGAGACTACTTTTTAGCTTCTTTACGTTCTTTCACTTCTTTAATAACTTGCTCTGATACATTCTTTGGGCATGGTAGGTAGTGCTCAAACTCCATTGAGAACTGACCACGACCTGAAGTCATCGTACGCAAATCACCGATGTAACCAAACATTTCCGACAGGGGCACGTTCGCTTTTACTCGGACGCCACTCGCTGCAGGCTCCTGTGCCTTAATCATGCCACGACGACGGTTCAAATCACCGATAACATCACCTACGTGATCTTCAGGCACGAACACGTCAACCTTCATGATTGGCTCCATTAGCTGTGGACTCGCTTTTGGAATCGACTGGCGATAACCGCCTTTTGCTGCCGTCTCAAACGCGATAGCTGATGAATCGACTGCATGGAAAGCACCATCTACCAGCGTTATCTTAACGTCTAATAGCGGGAAGCCGGCCAACACACCTTCAACCATACAAACACCAAAACCTTTCTCGACTGCTGTCCAGAATTCACGCGGCACGTTACCACCAGTAACTTTAGACTCAAACTCATAACCACTGCCTGGCTCACCTGGCTCGATGACGTAGTCGATCTTACCGAACTGACCAGAACCACCGGTTTGCTTCTTGTGTGTGTAGCTATCTTCAATCCGCTGCGTGATAGTTTCACGGTAGGCCACCTGCGGCTTACCAACAGTCACATCAACCATGTGCGTGCGACGCAAAATATCTACTTTGATATCGAGGTGTAACTCACCCATACCTTTAATGATTGTCTCGCCACTCTCTTCGTCAGTTTCGACATGGAAAGAAGGATCTTCTTTAATCATTTTACCCAGCGCAACACCCATTTTCTCGGATGCACTTTGATCTTTAGGCGTGATTGAAATCGAAATAACAGGCTCTGGGAATACCATAGGCTCCAATGTTGCAGGGAACTTAGGATCACATAATGTGTGACCAGTCTGTACATTCTTCATGCCGACGATGGCGACGATGTCACCCGCTTGGGCAGAATCAAGCTCGATTCGATCGTCCGCATGCATTTCTACGATACGACCAATTCGTTCTGTTTTACCTGTAAAGGTATTTAATACGTTTGTGCCTTTTTCTAATTTACCTGAGTAAATCCGAGTAAAGGTCAATGCTCCAAAACGGTCATCCATGATTTTGAATGCCAATGCACGAAGCGGACGCTCAACGTCAACAAGTGCAAACTCACCAGTCGCATTACCTTCAAGATCAACTTCAGGCTGAGGCGGTACTTCGGTTGGGTTAGGCAGATAATCAACGACTGCATTCAGTATCAGCTGAATACCTTTGTTCTTAAACGCTGAACCACAATAAGTAGGGAAGAAATCCAATGCAATCGTGCCCTTACGGATACAACGCTTAATGTCTTCCATTGAAGGCTCTTCGCCATCGAGGTACTTTTCAAGCAGATCATCGTCTTGCTCGACAGCCATTTCGATCAACTTTTCACGGTACTCTTCAATCATGTCAGCCATATCAGCTGGCGGCTCTTCAACCACATACTGAGTCGGATCACCAGAACCGTCCCATACCCACGCTTTGCGGGTTAGTAGATCAACACAACCGGTGAAATCTTCTTCAGTACCAATCGGCAGCACCATAATCATTGGGTTCGCACCCAATACGTCTTCTACCTGCTTTACGACACGGTAATAATCAGCACCCAGTCGATCTAGCTTGTTAACGAAAATGATACGCGCAACAGCTGACTCATTCGCATAACGCCAGTTGGTCTCTGATTGCGGCTCTACGCCACCAGAACCACAGAATACGCCAACGCCACCATCCAGTACTTTCAGTGAACGATAAACTTCGATTGTGAAGTCAACGTGCCCCGGTGTATCGATGATATTGAATCGATGACCGTCCCATTCACAACTAGTCGCAGCAGACTGGATAGTAATACCACGCTCTTGCTCTTGATCCATGAAGTCGGTGGTAGCCGCGCCATCATGTACTTCACCAATCTTATGGATTTTTCCGGTGAGTTTCAGTATGCGCTCAGTGGTCGTTGTTTTACCGGCATCGACATGGGCAAAAATGCCAATATTTCGATACTTTTCAAGATCAGCCATGGTTATTCTCAAATAAAATAGTTATAAAATACTGTTAATTGCCCACTTATTGCAGGCATATTGCAAAGGAATAGCGTTCTGTCTTTACTTATCAAAGACGCTAGAATAACGCAAGCCATTGATTTACAAAGTGATTTATATTGAACGGGATTTCTATCGGCGCACATTCTACCACACAATCACAAAACTAAAACCGATCCTAGTGAATTGGTATAAAAAAACACCCTCGATCCACAGCAGAGTCGTTAAGTTCAGACTGAATAGACGCTCGATCAAGAGCCGAATTTTCTGGTCAGATCCCATTCGTTCATTCGGGTTTGATGATTTCCAAATTAAACATGGTATCTCTGACAGCTAACGGCACCGATTGTTTCTGGTCCAGTGCAAAGTCAAACCACACACAAACAGCTTTTGACGCCACTACCGCTGTACCATTTTCGTCATAAATATTTGCTGACACATCGAAACTGGTATTGCCGATTCGACTAACTCGCGTTGCGACTTCGAGCGTTGCTGGGTGATGCACCTGACTTAAGTAGGAAACTTTCATATCTGCCACTAAGATACCTTGCCCCAGCGGTTGTTTGAACTTGAGGCCAAGCACTCGATCTAAATAATCTAACCGCCCTGATTCGAGATAACGAACGAAAATAACATTATTGATATGCCCCAGCATATCGGCATCACCCCAGCGTGTCGGGACCGAGGTGAAGAAATTAAAATTCGCCCTTTTATAATCATCACCTCTGGACACCGCTACTGTAAACCAGCGACAGTAATTGTCGGTAACGATGGCGCGATGAGATCAGCACTCTTACGCGGCGGTATAACCTTTGCTTCTCCGCTCACGACAACCTCATCATTTTGATTACTCACCACACATGTAATAATCAATAATTTTTTGGCATCGATCTTTTGATCAATAGTGACGACTGCCGTTAAGGTATCGCCTAAGCGAACTGGCAGTTTAAAGTCTAGCGTTTGTCCCAGATAAATACTGCCGGGGCCTGGCATGACAGTGCCGATGCAAGTCGATATTAAACTAGCAGACCACATGCCGTGTGCAATACGCCCCTTAAAAATAGTCTTCGAGGCATAGGCTTCATCGAAATGAACCGGATTAACATCGCCTGAAGTCTCACCAAATAGCACGATGTCACGCTCGGTCACCGTTTTCGAGAATTGACCTTGATCTCCAATTTCGAGTTCTTTGTAGGTTTTTGACTTCAGTTGACTCATTAGTTTTGGCTTATAGGTTATCGCCTAATTAGCTATCACTAATTAGGTTAGTTAGACTCATTCAAATGCTAGTGGATTGAAAAAACATCAACATCGATACCCATGACACTATCCGAACCCGCCTGAACAGTGATTTTCAAGGCTTCGCTACGCGGCAATATATGTTCGGCAAAAAACAATGCCGTTTTTATTTTATTGCTATAAAAGACATCACTCTCCCCCGCATCTATATGCTGCTGGGCTGAAACCGCAGATCGAGCCATTAACCAGCCAGCAATCACATTACCGGCTTGCATCATATAATTCACGCCAATCGAGCCGCCCAGATAAGGATCGTCACTAGCCTGCGCCAAAAACCATTGTGTTGATTCTTTCAAGCCCACCAGTGAGCGACTGAATTCGCGTTTAATACGATCAAACTCATTAGGTCGATCTTCATCAGACAGATAAGGCATGGTATTTTTGAAGGCTTCCATTTCGGCTATTAACTCGCCCATGCCCTGCCCTTTATCACGCCACATTTTACGCCCCATCAAGTCAAGCGCCTGAATGCCGGTTGTGCCCTCATAAATAGTCAATATACGCGCATCACGCATATATTGAGCGACACCAGTTTCCTCGACAAAGCCCATACCACCATGCACTTGCACGCCCAGATAAGTCACTTCCTGAGACATCTCTGTACACCAGGCTTTAACAATAGGAATATATAAATCGAGCCTGCGTTGATAACGAGACTGATCTTCTTCAGAAACCGAATGATGTGCTAGGTCCGTCATACTCGCGGTGACGTAACCAAATGCTCGACTGGCTTCACTTAGGGCTCGCATTTGCATCAATATTCGTCGAACATCCGGGTGATGGATAATAGTGACACGATCAATTGATCCATGCGCATAACCTTGAACTCTATCTTGCGCATACGCTAGTGCTGCCTGATAGGCTCTTTCCGATAATCCGACGCCCTGCATTCCAACTTCGTGACGCGCGTTATTCATCATGGTAAACATACAAGCCAAGCCCTTGTTCTCTTCACCAATCAAATAGCCAACCGCACCATCGTTATCACCATAGCTCATGACGCAAGTGGGTGAGGCATGTATGCCGAGCTTGTGCTCTAAAGAGACTACTTTTAAATCGTTTCGATCACCCAAACTGCCATCCGCATTCACCAGAAATTTGGGTACCAAAAATAATGAAATACCCTTAACGCCTTCCGGTGCATCGGGTAAACGAGCCAACACGAGATGAATAATATTCTCGGTCATCTCGTGCTCGCCCCAGGTAATATATATTTTTTGTCCACTGATACGGTAATTTTCGCCATCGCGTAGTGCCCGCGTACGAATGGCAGCCAAATCAGTACCCGCATGAGACTCGGTAAGGTTCATCGTACCGGTCCATTGACCAGAAATCATTTTGCTTAGATATTGCTGTTTTAATGCGTCGCTTGCATGCGCATCAATCGACTCGATTGCACCCGATGTTAATAATGGGCACAAAGCCAGCGCTATATTCGATGAATTCCACATCTCTGTAACGGCAGAATGCAGTAAATTCGGCATGCCCTGCCCTTCGAATTCAGTCGGCTGCTTGATGCTCAACCAACCATTGTCCGAAAACTGTTTAAAAGCATCCGTAAAACCTGGCGGACTAACAACCTGTCCGTTCTCGATAAATGTACCATGCTCGTCACCCAGTTTATTCAAAGGCGAGATCACCTCTTCCGCAAACTTTCCAGCCTGCTCAAGAATAGCCTCGACAAGATCATCATTCGCATCTTCGTAACCAGGCAATTCGGTCAGTGCAGACAGCTCAGCGAGCTCTTCAATGACGAACTGCATCTCCTTTAACGGCGCTTTGTATTCTGGCATAAGTGTAGTACTACCTTTTAATTTAAATAGAAGGGTGTGACCTTTTGAACGGTATCTTTGGACAGCATGATACCTTTAGCGCCTAAGGCCAATAAAGAGCTATGGTCGAAAAAGCTAATTCAACACGCCATGATCAGTCAGCATCAAGCGTAGTTGCTCAATGCGCTTCCGATTAACGCCAAAATCAGAGGTACCCAAACGCGCCGCAGATCGAATCGCAATAAACCCAGTACCGGGTCGTAAGTACAGCTCGAGATCATCCACAAAGCCAAATACCGCACTACGGCATTCTGCATGCAGGTAGCCATCAGATTCACTCACAATTTTAGTTCTCGACAGCTTTAACACCGATTCACGGACCGCCTGCCAAGCCTCGTCTGTCACCAAAGCTAAAGTGTAATTCTGTATTTGATGTTTTGTGTCTTTAGCATCGCTTGAGACACAGTTGGGCTTATCAGGACAAAGCGCAAGAGCCCCATCAGAAACACCTAGATTAAGCGGGCGGTTACCCGAACAAGATAATATCAAAATGCAGCCTATTAAAAGTAAAGTGCCTTGTGTGAGTGTTTTGATAAAGCTTCAGCCAACAAGTTAGGAGTTAAAAAGATACAGTATACTAAAACTGAGCCTTAAAACAGCGATAGTGTAAATGACTATTAGTGAAACACTGTTGCATACAACACTGTTAGGTACTAAACTCTCACTCATGAACTCTCTCACCGACATTCAACAAGCTGTTTACAATTTTACGACGCAGGTTCAGGCGCAGGGTTTACCTTTTCCGTCGCTGCGTGAAATAGCCAATCAGTTTGGCTTTAAACATACCACTGCGCGCTTTCACCTCAAAGCGCTGGAAAAAAAGGGCTATATAAAGCAACGAGTTCAGCGGGTATCAGATTACATGCTAGCGAGTGATTCAGTAGAGCACAGCAGCGAGTTTAATCTAGCGTCCAGAATTACAGCCGGCGCGCCATCGGCTATGCTTGATGAGACTAGCGAAACCTTCTCGGTGAACCACGACTTTTTCGGTGGTGGCGATATCCAAGGTATTCGTGTATCGGGCGAAAGCATGTCGGGAGATTCTATTACTGATGGCGATATTGCGATGATTAAATTGCAGCAGCATTATACCAAAAATGACATTCTTGCAGTGCGTATTGACGACGAGATAACGTTAAAGCGCATCAAATTAGTGGGAGCACACTTTCAGTTATTGCCATCCAACCCTGACACTGCAATACATGAGGTTCCTGCACATAAATTACAAATTATCGGCAAGCTTGTCGGTGTTATCCGTAAAACTTAGACCGCCACAGAATTCATCATGGCGACAATCCCTCCACAATTTGACGACTTATCTCTCACTGGCCATCTGGTATCTGCCCGATCCTTAACCTCCAGGACAAATCCTCAGGCTTCATTACTACACTCCGGTATTGCGGCGCTCGATGATTGTTTCGCCGCTGTGAAGCCGGGCGATTTGATTGAATGGGGCATTCCCCCCGGTTTGAACGGTCGTCTGATTCCATTACAATTCTTAAAGCAGGCAATCCCTGTCAGCATTTGGATATATCACCATCATGGCTTGGCTATTTTTGCCTCAAGCTGGATTAGCCATGGTGTTGATCTGAGGCGTTTATTCTTTATCTGTTCGGCGCAACCGGTAAAAGAACTGCGTCCGCTTTTTATGGAAGATACATTCAAACGTATCATCATCGATTCGCCAAAAAAATTCTCGACCGGCGACCTCGCTTTCGTTAGTCAGCAGGCTCGAAAAAATCAGCAGGTAGTATTTTTAATTCGGCATTATTTCCTCAGCCAAAAACGCGGCAACCCATATGCAAATTTGAGGATTAATAGCTGGCAAAATAAGACCAATGGGTTTTCGCTACAAGTGATTAAAGGTCGTACCACAGGCCGCATTGATATCAAAGCACAGGATGTGTATGACCATGGCTAGAGTAAAATCTAGGGCTGTTATTCAGCTAAACCAATGGGTAGCAACTGACAGCTTCCCTGCCTATGTCGCGATTTACTCCCCGCTGGTAGTCGATAGCCCATTTGCATTATCACCTAACGTCATGTTGTGGCGTGATGACATTTTGTTATGCAAGGTGGATGACTGCGAGCAGTTCTGGCTGGCGCAACGGCAAAAAATACAGCTCGATTTGAATCAATTATTTGATCAAGTATTAAGCTATCATTTTGGCGACGAGTATCTCGCCGTATTTGCCAACCACCCCTGGCAATGCCTAGTTTATCTCGACTATCAAATAAACCAGCAGGCATCTGACAGAGAGGTACAGCGATGTACATTTTTACAGAGCTTGTTGAACCGTAATATTTATAAGCTACTGGGCTGGCAATTCTGGTTTTCACCGCAGCAAACACTGACGCATCACCTCGAACACAGCAATGCCAAACAGTTTAATGCAGCTTCTTTTCGATCTAAACAAGCACAGCTGAAACGCTTTATTAATCGCCTAGGCCTAACCGGCCCTTTCGATTTACAACAAGCGGATGCCCACGCGATCACCCGCCGCTTTGATGTTTGGGCCGGTAAGATTTGGCGTTGGACTTTCCTCCAATCAGAGAGCTCTGATTCAACCAATGTACCCGATCTGCTAGGTTTCCCCTGGATACCATTTGCGGAGCCATTGCGACCGACTGTAAGTCGCGACCTAGAATACCCACTGAATCAATGGTCACATATAAACGTACTATTATGTGAAGATTTCGAAAAACTCTGTCTACAGTTCGATAGCACTGAAAACGAACATATCAATCGTATGCTCTGGAAAATCACGTTATTTAATGATCAGGCCATCGAAGTCGAATTATCGTTTCGTCACCCTTACTCGCTACACCGAGAATCACCAGAATTTAAAACAGCAATGTACCAGGCCTGGTATGTTTACGATGATTTAATGCGCAAATTACAAAGGCGTGACAAGGATCTGGACCTGCCAGAATCCATGCCTTTAGTCGGCTGGTCTGTTGAAGTTTGCGAACGTATACAGTTACCCCCTGTGCTCTGGGATCTATTTGGGCATGAGTCATTTGACTACGCGGAAAACGAAATCTCCAATATCAAACTACAGGATATTAGAGAACTGCAAAACAAGTTACCGAGCCTAATTGAGGCTTATCATTGTGAAGCCAATTTTTGCCCAGAGCAGTCATTCGAAATAGCTCCCATTGGTAGCACGCCTGACACTGACTTTGATCACCTTCAATGGTCTACCAGCTCGAACCAACGGCCACTCTTCTACCACCTTGAATCACAACAAATAGATACCCCATCAATCCAACCACATCAATTTCTGGAACGTTGCGCCAGTCGCTGGTGGTTAGTCGGTGATTCTATTAACCAGAACAAAGATTATTATGTTCTAAAAGATAACGAGGGACACGCAAGCTGGGTATATCGAGATGGAGAGGGGTATTGGTATAAGCAGGGTGAATATTGCTAAGGGTGTCTCTTAAAATGCACTTTTTCCGCGATTGCGGTCGTGGCCTCGTGGCCCCTACTGTTGGCAGCTCCGTGCTGGTGCGCCAGACCGGTCGATCCTCATGTACTAACGTACACTCCGGTTCTCCGCGCGGTGGTTACTCGGGCTTCGCCCTCGCCCTGCGGGCCAGCCGTTGGCTGTTGTCTCCGCTACGCTCCGGCTCCTTGCAGTTATTGCCATGGATGGCATATATGCCTGTTTTGCAGGAGCAAAAACAGGTCACGAAAAAATTACTGTTTTTAGAGGCACCCTACGCGGGCCTCTAACTGCCACGTCAACAACTCACTTTCTATAGAGCCATCCCTAAGGTCGATCTGAGCCACTTTACCATGCCGTCAAATAAAAACTCTTTTTCCAATTTCAACGAGTGGTTATGCAAAACCAATTTTAGTTTTTTGCAGGGCGCTTCGCATCCGGTTGATTTAGTTTCGCGTGCCAACGATCTGGGTTATCGCTCGTTGTGCATCAACGACTTCGATGGTAGTTATGGACTAGCGCGTTGTTATAGAGAACTAGACTATTTGAAAAAACAAGGTCGGCATCGAAACTTGAAGCTGAATTACGGTGCTGAAATTCACCTTAAAAAAGATCATCACTTACCCGTTTTGTTACAGAACACGCTAGTGCTGATAGCGAAAGATTTAGCGGGCTATGCCAACCTGAATAAGCTGCTAACGTTTAGCCACCGCGAGGGTAAAGATTACGCCAATATTCCTCTAGAGCATTTGCTCAATAGCGATGTATCCGGAGTGATTGCAATTCAACCGATGCGCGGCAATATTCGCTGTCAAAACCCAGCATCGTATTACGCTGAATTACGCGGATTATTTAAGGGCGACTTTTATCTTGCCATTAGTAGGCACCTGCATCCTGCGGAAGACCGCTGGATAAAACCAACATTAGCGTTGGCCAAAAAAAATCAACTTGAAATACTGCTAAGTCAGGATGTTTTTTTCCATCAGCGCAGCGAAAAAAGCATGAGCGATTTGATGCAGGCAATTCGCAATAACACCACCTTCGATGGTTGCTCACAACATTATTTTCCAAACAGCGAAAGATGTTTGCATCATCAGGCAGAGCTACAACGCCTGTTCTCCTCGATACCCAATTACCAACAGGCTCTGTCTTTGTCGACCAGATTAAATGAAGCCTGTGTATTCGACCTCAACCAGCTGAGTTATCAATACCCGAAGGAAATGCTACCCGCAGGCAGAGATGCTCAATCCTATCTCACAGAACTGGTGTACCAGGGCGCACAACAATATTTCGATCAAAACCCACCAGACAAAGTGCTCGACTTGATCAAGCACGAATTGAGTTTAATTCAACGGCTAAACTTTGCTGATTACTTCTTAACCGTTTGGGACATTGTGCAATGGGCCAGACAGCAAAAAATTCTATGTCAGGGGCGTGGTTCGGCGGCGAACTCGACCGTGTGTTATGTGTTGGGCATTACCTCAGTAAACCCCGACCAATTTGAACTACTGTTTGAACGCTTCATTAGTATGGAACGTGGAGACCCACCCGATATAGATGTCGACTTTGAACATGAGCGACGCGAAGAAGTCATTCAATACATTTACGCACGCTATGGCCGTGACCGCGCAGCAATGGTGGCGAACATCATTACCTTTCGCACTAAGGGCACATTAAGGGCAGTCGGCAAGACGCTGGGGGCCAGCGAGGTCATGCTCAAGCAAATATCGAAAATAGCCAGTAGCGCACATTTTAGCGGCAGCGGTATGAAAAACATCGTACGGGCGTTTAAAAAAGACTATGCACATAATAATATCAATGAGCCACAAATAAGCTGGAAGCTATGGGTTCAACTCAGCGATAAGCTGCTTGGTTTTCCGAGGCATATTGGCATACATTCTGGTGGTTTCATGCTGGCCGATAAACCGCTTAATTGCCTATTACCACAAGAGCCAGCAACCATGGCAGGCCGTACCGTGATCCAGTGGAGCAAAGCCGATATTGAAGCACTCGGCTTTTTTAAAATCGACATACTCAGTTTAGGCATGTTGAGCGCAATCCAAAAATGCTTCAACTATGTCGAGCAGTTCTATCATCGCACACTCAGTTTTCACAGTATTCCAGATGATGATAAAGCCACCTACCAAATGATCCAAAAGGCAGAAACCGTAGGCACCTTCCAAATCGAATCCCGCGCCCAAATGTCGATGCTGCCACGCCTCAAGCCCGCCTGTTTTTACGACCTAGTGATCGAAATTGCGATCATTCGTCCAGGCCCTATTCAGGGCAAGGTCATACACCCCTTCCTCGCCAGACGTGAAGGGCTAGCACCCGTCACCTACCCAGATAAACGTCTAGAGCCAATACTGAAACGCACCTTAGGCATCGCCATTTTTCAGGAACAGGCCATGCGCATAGCCATAGAGGTAGGTAATTTTAGTGGAGGCGAAGCCGATGAACTACGCAAAAAAATCGGCTCTTGGGGCATTAGCGATTTCGATAGAGAAATAAACCCACTATTGAAAAAGCTCGAACAAGGTATGCAAGAGAATGGCATCGCACCAGCGTTCGCCGAGCAAATCATCGCGCAAATGAAAGGATTCGCAGGCTATGGCTTTCCCGAGTCACATGCCGTGTCATTTTCATTAATCGTGTATGCCTCCTGTTATTTAAAATGTCATTACCCTGCCGCGTTTTATACGTCGGTTTTAAACTCGCAGCCAATGGGTTTTTATTCTCCACATGCCTTGCTGCAAAGTGCCCAACGAGAAGGCGTCGCCGT
>JBLHID010000089.1:0-12111 GCA_047615545.1 Polaribacter sp. | reverse complement strand
TTCCAGATCTGACTTTTCGTCGCTAAGTTTTTTCAGTGCCAACGAAACACAATCGACGATATCGCCCAAGATCTTGGGCCACTCATCATCGGCTATGCCCTTTTTAATCTTCGCATGAATTTTGTCTATCTCGGCACTTGCGACTTGCGCAATTGCCAACCGCTGCAATAAAGAGCTAATGATGTCCTCTATAGAAACAGAAGCGCTGGTACCTTTAACCTCCGAGGTATTTGATAACTGAGAATTAATGACTTCAGCTAGATTTAGCAATTCTTTTTGGGTTAACTTACCTTTTAGATCAAATTGTCGGCTGATAATTTGTTGGTTGTCGTCATTCAACTTTAGCAATGACACTAATTGAAACAAAAAGAACTGAACGGTATCCGGTGTATTTTTTGCTGGTATTAGGTTGTTACCGATTATTTCCGAGAGTAAAGCAATCTGTGGTTCGATTGACTGTTGGTCGGTACCTTTGGCTATCAATTGAAGCAAATTTGCGCATACCGTTTTGAGTTCGGTTCGCTGCCCCTCATTTAGTTGAATATCTTGAAGCATCGATAATAAAATAGATGATGGTTCAAATGAACTGGCTATGACCGGTATGGATCGGTCACCATTTAGTGACCCTATAATATTACCGAGTTCTTGGAGAGCTTTTGGTAATTTATGATCTTGCTTTTCACGAGAAAACCGCTGGATGTCCTTTAGCTGCTGATCGAGTGCGCTATCGATACCTCGGCCTACAACACTCAAACGCTCAATGGCATTGCGTAAAATGTCTTCCACGGCTTGCCATTCTCCTGCTTTTGCATCAAGCTTTTTTACGGCGCCTTGAAATTTGTCCTCCCAGCCCCTATCGTGTGTCACCTGCTTCCAAGCCTCCTAATTTTTATGAGATCGTGTGAGTGTAACGGCTAGTTCGCAGGTTTTCAGAGATAATTTTCTTTATTTGTAATCGAGCATAAATATTCACCTAAATGACCAATATCAATTTAACGTTTATATGCGGCAACACCGAGTTATCTGACCCAGCTTCGTTTGGTTTTAGGGTCGAGAACAACGGCGAAGCGGTTGAAGGGTTCCTGGTTAAAAATGACGGGCAGTATTTTGCTTACAAAAACTCCTGTCCTCATACAGGTTCGCCGCTGGACTGGCTAGAGCACCAATTTTTGGATTCGGAGGGTGCGCTCATTCAATGTGCAGTGCATGACGCTCGGTTTTTGATCGAGACAGGCGAATGTGTTGTTGGCCCTTGTCACGGCCAGAGTCTAGAAAAGCTCGAAATCATAGTAAAGGATGATGGTGTCTATTTGTGTTTCTAGTATCTAATACTGATATCACCTCCCTTTATTGTCGCCGATTAGAGTTATAGGTGAGCCAAGTCGACATCGGGTACGAAACTTTACTTTAACTGGCTACGCTATATATTTTACACGGTGATTGGCGTACGTATTTTTCTCAACTGAGTTAGAATGTTGAGCATCACCTTAAACCGTTCGTCTAGTCAATTATTACAAAACTGGTCAAAGACGGCATCTAAACTACAATAGAACAAATCATGGATATTATCCCCCAGCTTTTCTAACTCCTCTCCAGTCCCTTACTCTGGGTTGCCCTTTTCATTCTTTATACCATTAAACAAGGTATCCATTTCGTCCCTCAAAACCGAGGTTATGTGATTTACACGATGGGGAAGTACGACAAGACTCTCGGCGCGCGGTTGAATTTTATTGTGCCCTTTATACAAAAAGTTGCCGCCGACAGAAACCTGAAAGAGCAGTCTCTGGATATATCCTCCCAGTCTGCGATTACCAAAGACAACATATCCCTAGATATCGACGGTATTTTGTTTATGAAAGTTACTGATGCTGGCGCGGCGACCAATAATATCACTGACTACAAAATGTCGGTTATACAATTAGCGATGACAACGATGAGAAACGCTATTGGCTCGATGGAACTGGACGAGTGTTTCCAAAGTCGTGATTCTATTAACGCAACGATTCTAAGCGCAATGACTGAGGCCACTCAACCCTGGGGTGTTATGGTGACGCGTTATGAGATCAAGGACATCTCACCACCACAGTCGATCCGTGAAGACATGGAAAAGCAAATGACCGCGGAGTGCGAAAAGCGTTCGGTAATTTTAACGGCACAGGGCGTCAAGACCGCTGCTATTACAGAGGCAGAGGGGCTGAAAGCAGCTCGTGTGCTTGACGCAGAAGGAGCCAAGGCAGAACAGGTATTGGCTGCAGAGGCATTTAAAGAGTCTCGAATTCTTGGCGCTACAGGTAAGGCAGAGGCTATTCGCCTAGTGGCAGAGGCCGATGCTAATGCCCTAGTGACAATAGGTGATATGGCAAACACGCCCTCTGGTGAAGCGGCTGTGCTACTCAACCTCGCGCAGGATGCTATTGCTGCCCACCAGGCAATTGCCGCAGAAAGTACAGTAGTACTTACTGATGGGAAAACCGGCGATAACATAGCCAACACTGTCGCTCAAGCTATCGCTGTTTCTAGCAGTCTCAAACTACCCGGACAATCGTCAGAGGACTAATTGATGGATATCGCAGCGTATATTTCGGCCAATCACGACCATTTTTTTACGCTTTAGCGGGTGTGAGTTTCCTTGTTGAATTAACGCTGATGGGTCTGAGTGGCCCATTGCTATTCTTTGCTATCGCAAGCTTTATGACTGCTATCCTGATTTCTATGGGACTAATCTCAGGCTGGGAGATAGAGGTTTTTACCGTGGGAATTTTGGCGGCTTTTACAGCGTTCCTGTTATGGAAACCTCCGAGGCGTTTCCAAAATTCTAGTGATGGCAGTGACAACAGCAGCGATATGATTAACAGGCAAGTACTGGACCGCAAAACAGTCAGCCAGACTGTGGGCGCTATTCGCTATGCTGGAATCGATTGGACCAGCCGACTGGACAAAGATGCTGGGGTAGAATCAATCGACGAAGGTAAGCTGTGTATGATCACATCAGTCGATGGAAATATTATGTTGGTAAAGCCTCTGACGAGCAGTTAGGGGCTTAAGGGCATCTCTAAAAATGCACTTTTTCCGCGATTGCGGCGTCACCGATTTTTTGCTCCTGCAAAATCGACATACCGTACATCCTGTACATAACCTCCGTGCTCGAATCCTCATGTACTTCATGTACACTGCGGTTCTCCGCGCGATGCTTCCTTGCACTCACAAAAAAATTACTATTTTAGAGGCACGCTTAACTCGCTTCTTGCCTCATCGGGTGTGACGGCACTTTCCTCTAATTCGTTTTCTCTACTGAGCTCCATTAAAATGAAAGATGGAGCAACAATGCTCAGTAGTTGGTTTTTACCAACTAAAAGCGCTAAAATGCCTGCCATTTTCAAGATGACTAATATCAATGGATTATTCCCAACGTTTTGACGTGATTGTCGTCGGCGGCGGCCACGCTGGTACCGAAGCTGCGCTTGCGGCTGCGCGCATGGGCGTGAAGACTTTGTTACTCACTCATAACATCGATACCCTGGGCCAGATGAGTTGCAATCCGGCAATTGGCGGTATTGGTAAAGGTCACCTGGTAAAGGAAATTGATGCCCTTGGCGGAGAAATGGCGTTGGCGGCTGATAAGGCTGGGATTCAATTCCGCATCCTTAATCGACGCAAAGGCCCGGCGGTTCGTGCCACCAGAGCGCAGGCAGACAGACAGCTATACCGAACCGCCATTCGTCAAAAGCTTGAGAATCAGCCTAACCTGTCTATTTTTCAGCAGCCCGTAGTTGATTTGATCGAGAATGGTGAACGGGTCGAGGGTGTGAAGACACAGATGGGCTTAGCTTTTTATGCGCCGACAGTAGTGCTAACGGTTGGCACATTTCTTGATGGCAAAATCCACATTGGTGACGCGAATTACAGTGGTGGTCGTGCGGGAGACCCGCCTGCCTCTGCCCTAGCCAAGCGCTTGCGCGAGCGGCCTTTTCGTATCGCGCGCCTAAAAACAGGCACACCGCCCCGTATCGACCGTAAAACTATAGATTATAGCCAGCTAGAAGAACAGCCGGGTGACTCGCCCTTGCCCATTTTTTCGACGATGGGTTCGCTCGGCTTGCACCCACGGCAAATCAGTTGCCATATCACCCATACCAATGAAAAAACACACGATATTATTCGTAATAGTCTGCATCGCTCACCATTGTTTACTGGTGAGATTGAAGGTGTGGGGCCACGTTACTGTCCTTCTATAGAAGACAAGGTGGTGCGTTTTGCCGATAAAAAGTCACACCAAATTTTCGTCGAGCCAGAAGGTTTAATGTTATCGGAGGTTTACCCGAATGGGATTTCCACCAGCCTACCATTTGACGTGCAGCTCGATTTCGTTCATAGCATGGTTGGCTTCGAGCAGGCACATATTACTCGGCCTGGTTATGCAATTGAGTATGATTATTTCGATCCACGCGACTTACGCGCAACGCTCGAAACACGTTTTATAGAAGGCTTGTATTTTGCTGGTCAAATCAATGGCACGACCGGTTACGAAGAGGCTGCCGCACAAGGGCTATTGGCTGGGGCTAATGCCGCGGCCGTGGTTCAGGGTAAGTCACCTTTATCGCTGGCCCGATCACAGGCATATATGGGTGTTTTGGTTGACGACTTGATCACACGAGGCACCAAAGAGCCTTATCGCATGTTTACATCACGGGCCGAGTATCGGCTGATATTACGTGAAGATAATGCTGATTTAAGGCTGACTGAAATTGGTCGCAAGATGGGGCTGGTTGAAGATGAACGCTGGAAGGCATTTGAGCAGTATCAGGAGGATTTGGTACGCTTACAGCAAAATTTACAGGAAACTTGGCTCCGACCCAACACCCCGCAGGCTGAGCAACTGGCTAGCGTATTACAAACCCCACTGAGTCGTGAGTATCGACTGGCCGAGATATTAAAGCGCCCAGAGGTAACCATTCAAAACTTGGTGTCCTTGCTTAGTGACAGCGAGTTTGAAAAAAGCGAGCTTAGCGACGGCGGAGTTAATGATGTAGAAGCGGCTGATGTAGGCTTCGAACCAAGAGTATTAGAGCAGGCCGAAATTAATGCTAAGTACTCGGGGTATCTGTCTCGACAGCAGGATGAAATTGATAAAGCCAGTAAGAACGAGGCGACCCATTTACCCGACGACATGAATTTTTCCGATGTCAGAGGGCTGTCGAATGAAGCCTGTGAAAAGTTACAGGATCACCATCCAGCAACCATTGGTCAGGCGAGCCGCATATCAGGCATTACACCAGCCGCCATTTCGTTACTGTTGGTGCATCTAAAGCGGCACCCATCATCGATGCAAAAAATAGCTTGAGCGAGCTTAAGAGTTTGCTGTTAGGGGGGCTGTCCGTCCTCAAAATTGCATTGGATGATAATCAAGTCGAACGCTTGCTTGATTACCTAATGCTGCTCGAAAAGTGGAATAAAAGTTATAATCTGACGGCCATCCATGGTCTAGAAAAAATGCTGACGTATCACTTGCTCGATAGTTTGGCTATCTACCCAGCATTACAACATTATAAAAATGCACTCGATGTCGGCAGTGGCGCTGGGTTGCCAGGCGTGCCATTGGCGATAGCAATGCCCGATTCAAATTGGATGTTGCTAGATAGTAATGGCAAGAAAACCCGTTTTATCCAACAAGCACTAGCCGTATGCAAAGTTAGCAATGCTAAGGTTGTGAAGTCTCGGGTTCAAGATTACACTGCTCCCCGGCCTTTCGACATCATAGTTAGTCGCGCTTATGCTTCATTGGGCGATTTCGCTGATAGCGTCGCACATTTAAGGCAAGCAGATACGTTGCTAGTGACTATGAAAACTGGGCTTGATCCCCAGGAAATGAAGGCATTAGATACTATAAAGCATCAAATACAGGCGTCTTCTATCGAGGAGATCGAATTACACGTACCAGGAATTGCGGAAAAACGCAGCCTCGTCATTGTGAAGTGATCATAATATGACCAAAATAATATGACTAGAGTAATCGCCATAGCCAACCAAAAAGGTGGTGTCGGTAAAACGACAACAACAGTTAATTTGTCAGCTGCTCTGGCTGCGACAAAGCGTCGAGTGTTGCTCATTGATATGGACCCGCAAGGCAATGCAACGATGGGCAGTGGCGTCGATAAGCAGAACCTTAAGCTCAGCATTTGCGATGTGTTACTCGGTGATGCAACGATTGCCGAGGCATTGGTCAAGGTTGCTGACAGTGGTTTTGACGTATTGCCAGCGAATGCCGACTTAACCGCTGCAGAGGTGCAACTGGTCACTCGGATTGGCCGTGAAAAGCAGTTAGAGCAGGCGATAGATAAAGTACGTAACGATTATGACTATATCCTAATCGACTGTCCTCCCTCACTTAATATGCTTACCGTCAACGCATTGGTGGCATCCAGTAGCGTGTTGATTCCCATGCAGTGTGAGTATTATGCGCTTGAGGGATTGTCTTCGTTACTCGATACCATTGAACAAATTCGCGTCAGCGTTAATCCGAATATAAAGTTAGAAGGGTTGTTGAGAACAATGTATGACCCTCGTAACAATTTGTCGAATGATGTGTCTAGTGAATTGGTTGAGCATTTTGGTGATAGTGTCTATCGAACTGTAATCCCACGTAATGTTCGGCTGGCTGAAGCCCCAAGTTATGGGCAACCGATTATGCAGTATGATAAAACTTCCCGTGGCTCGATGGCTTATCTTGCTTTGGCAGGAGAGGTTTTGCGCCGCGATACCAAGCAAAGCCACTATATCAACTAGTATTGGCGTAAAATAATAGTGACTATGAAAAAAAAGAGATTGGGTCGAGGCCTTGGTTCGTTAATCGGCAATATTGAGCAGGTAACGGAAGTCAGTGACGAAGATAGAGCGACGGGGCTAAGTGAGCTTGGGGTCGATCAAATTCAACGTGGCAAGTACCAGCCGCGCCAGCATTTTGATGAGCAGGCATTGCAAGAACTGGCCGATTCAATCAGTGCTCAAGGTGTCATCCAGCCGATAGTGGTACGCCCTCAAGGCAACCATTATGAGTTGATAGCCGGTGAGCGACGCTGGCGAGCCGCGCAATTAGCTGGATTACAAAAAATACCAGTCGTTATCCGCGATCTAGATAGCAAGTCAGCGGCAGCCATTGCATTGATCGAAAACATTCAGCGCGAAGACCTTAATCCACTCGAAGAATCGCAGGCATTAATGCGCTTAATCGAGGAGTTTGATCTTACACATCAACAGGTTGCGGATTCTGTCGGGCGCTCCAGGGCATCGGTTACCAATTTGTTGAGGCTGCTAGATTTGGCAGACCCTGTCAAAGACCAAGTGAATCGTGGTCTGCTCGATATGGGTCACGCCCGTGCTTTATTGGCGCTTATTCAACATGATCAAATAGAAGTTGCGACTGTCGTCGTCAATCGAGGTTTGTCTGTTCGAGAGACTGAGGCGCTCGTTAAAAAGACACTCAGTAGTGAGGCTGAAAAGTCAAAAGACGCGCCTCAAGCCAAAGACCCAGACATTACTAGATTAGAGGCTCGGATCAGTGAAAAGCTCGGTGCTGGAGTACAGGTAAAGAGTCGAAAAAAAGGGGCAGGCGACCTCATCATCAGTTTCCATAGCAGTGATGAACTCGAAGGCATTCTGAGTCATTTCGATCTGTAACTGCGTGGACAGAATATAAATCGATTTGGCGATTGATTGTTGGTGGGGTTGTCCCTATACTCTGCGACCGATTTCAAGGCTAAGACGCCGCTTGTAATTCTGGATTTTAGCAAATTATGAAAAACCAGATTTATAAAGCTCTGGCAATCCAGTATGCTGTGGGTTGTCTATTTATGCTAGGTCTCGGTATCTGGAATACAGATACAGTTTTTTCCGGCGTTGTTGGGTGTTTAGCAGGTCTACTGCCTGCGACTTACATTAGTAGTCGCATGGCAAGAAAGACAGATGAGTATTCAGCGCAGCAATGGTTGTCCTATGCGTATAGAGCTCAGCTAGGTAAATGGTTTATGACCATTATGATGTTCGCGCTAATTTTAGGCGCTGAATATACCTGGAACTTTGCAGTTTTGTTTGCTGGTTTTTGTTTAATACAAATAACCAGTTGTGTCGTACCGTTAATGATAAAAGGCGATTGATCAAAGATGTCTGGTTACGCAAACTCAAGCGAATACATCAAGCACCACCTGACCAACCTAGTGTATGGCCAGAAAGCAAGTGGTGACTGGGGTATTGCTCATAGCGCCGAAGAAATCAAAGAAATGGGCTTCTGGTCGATTAACGTCGATTCAATGGCCTTCTCTGTTGGTCTTGGTGTTCTATTTTTATGGGTTTTCCATAAAGCAGCAAAACGAGCAGCGGCTGGTGGCTTATCAGGTGTTGCGCCAACGGGCATGCAAAACTTCGTTGAAATGATTATCGAATTTATTGATGGGTCTGTTCGCGGTTCATTTACGGGTAAGAACCCGCTGATTGCGCCTTTAGCGCTCACTATATTCGTCTGGATCTTCCTACTTAACTTCATGGATTTGTTGGCCATTGACCATATCCCTGGTCTTGCAAGTTTATTGGGCATTCCTTTTCTTAAGATTGTACCCAGCACTGATCCTAATATTACTTTTGGTTTGTCGATATCTGTTTTTATCTTGGTGATTTACTACAGTATCAAAATGAAAGGCGCGGGTGGCTTCTTCGCTGAGCTAGCTTTCCATCCATTTCCAAAAATTTTAATGCCGGTCAATCTTGTATTGGAAGGCGTCACGTTAATCGCAAAACCAGTATCATTAGCCCTTCGACTTTTCGGTAACATGTACGCGGGTGAAGTCATCTTCATCTTAATCGCGTTAATGTATGGCGGAAGCTGGTCATTGGGGTTATTTGGTGGCGTTTTACAATTAGGTTGGGCGTTATTTCATATCTTGATCATTACCTTGCAGGCGTTTATCTTTATGACGCTGACCATCGTATATCTCGATATGGCATCACAAACTGAAGAACACTAAATTTTTTAACTTTTAACATACAGTATCTATCGTAGGGGATTATTATGGAAATGAGTACAGCAGTTGTTTACATTGCAGGCGCATTAATGATGAGTTTTGGCGCACTTGGCGCAGCATTAGGCATAGGCATTCTGGGTGGTCGCTTTCTAGAAGGCGCGGCTCGTCAGCCAGAATTAATCCCAATGCTTCGTACACAGTTCTTCATCGTCATGGGTCTTGTTGACGCAGTTCCAATGATCTCTGTTGGACTCTCTATGTACGTCATGTTCGCTGTAGTTGGTGGTTAATTGGCCCTTGGCCTGTCATTAAACTAGAACGAGGATAGCAATATGAATTTCAATGCAACATTAATAGGACAGAGCATCGCCTTTGCGGTATTCGTCTGGTTCTGCATGAAATATATATGGCCGCCATTGATTGCAGCACTAGAAGAGCGTAACGCTCGAATTTCAGAAGGCTTGGCTGCTGCACAACGTGGCCAGAAAGATCTGGAAGAAGCGCAGGCGAAAGTAAGCGGAAGCTTAAAAGATGCCAAGCAACAAGCTCAAGAAATCATCAATCAAGCGCAAAAACGAGCGACTGAGATTGTTGACGAAGCGAAAGATGTTGCGCGCGAAGAAGCTGATCGAATCAAGTCGATGGCGACTGCTGATATAGAGCAACAGGTCAACAGTGCTAAAGGCGAGCTTCGTAAAGAAGTGTCGTTGATTGCGCTAGCCGGTGTCGAAAAGATTCTGGGTCGCGAAGTCAATGCCAAAACGCATGACGCAGTACTGAATGAACTGGTTGCCCAGATTTAGGCTTTACGATGATGAGTGCTAAAAAATGAGCGACCTAGAGACAATTGGACGGCCATACGCCAAAGCGATATTCGAGTTGGCTTCTGAAGAAGGCAATTTGCAAGCTTGGTCAGACAGGCTCACAACAGCAGCAGCGATAGCGGATGATGCAAGCATGCAAACCATGTTTAACATGCCTTCGATGTTGCCATCTGAGCATGTTGAGCTGTTTTTATCGGTTTACACTGGTATTGACGGTGTTGAGAAAGTTAGTACAGAGTTCAAAAACTTTATTGGTTTGCTCGCAGAGAATGGCCGTTTATCGGCTTTATCGGCGATTACTTCTGCTTTTGAAATTCTAAAGCAGGAAGCTGATGGTAAAGTTGAAGTGCAGGTAACATCAGCACGGGCACTGACCAAAAAGCAAACGACCGATATGGCAAAAAGTTTGGCAAAAAAGCTGGGTAAGGAAGTCACCATTACTTCAGAAGTTGACGAGACATTAATCGCTGGCGCGATTGTTCGAGCGGGTGACATGGTCATTGACGGTTCAGTATTAGCGCGCCTTGGTAAGCTCTCAACTGCCCTAAATAAATAGTCGAATATATAAATAACGAATATCGATAACGAACACTTATGATTATAGGATCACGTGATGCAACTTAATCCGTCAGAAATTAGCGAACTTATTAAAGATCGCATTAAAAACTTTGAAGGTGCCGCCGAAGCAAGAACAGAAGGTACTGTTGTTAGCTTGATGGATGGTATCGCACGTATCCACGGCCTGGCTGACGTCATGTCTGGTGAAATGATTGAATTCCCGGGTGATACTTTCGGCATGGCTTTGAACCTCGAAAGAGATTCGGTTGGCGTCGTAATCCTCGGTGCCTATGGGCATATATCAGAAGGCGATACGGCCAAATGTACTGGCCGTATTCTTGAAGTGCCAGTAGGTGAGCAGTTACTAGGCCGAGTGGTTAACTCACTAGGCGAAGTAATCGACGGCAAAGGCGCTATCGAATCTACTCAGTTTATGCCTATCGAGCGAATTGCACCGGGCGTCATCGAACGTCAATCTGTTGATCAGCCAATGCAGACTGGTTTGAAAGCGATTGATGCGATGGTTCCTGTTGGACGTGGTCAGCGCGAGTTGATCATCGGTGATCGCCAGACGGGTAAATCTGCGGTTGCAATCGATGCGATCATCAACCAGAAAGGCACTGGCATTAAATGCATCTACGTTGCAATCGGGCAAAAAGCTTCAACTATTGCAAACGTCGTTCGCAAGCTCGAAGAGCACGATGCGCTAGCGCACACTATCATTGTTGCGGCGAGTGCTTCTGACTCAGCAGCACTGCAATACATTGCACCTTACTCAGGTTGCACCATGGGAGAGTACTTCCGTGACAAAGGTGAAGACGCCCTAATCGTTTATGATGATTTGACCAAGCAAGCCTGGGCTTACCGTCAAGTGTCATTGTTACTACGTCGCCCTCCAGGACGCGAAGCTTACCCTGGTGACGTTTTCTACTTGCATTCGCGTCTTCTTGAGCGCGCATCTAGAATCAACGCAGTTTGTGTTGAAAAATATTCAAACGGCGCAGTAAAAGGTAAAACTGGTTCGTTGACTGCATTGCCAATCATCGAGACCCAAGGTGGTGACGTATCAGCATTCGTACCGACTAACGTAATCTCTATTACTGATGGCCAGATCTTCCTTGAATCTGACTTATTCAACGCCGGTATTCGTCCAGCGATCAACGCGGGTCTTTCTGTCTCGCGTGTTGGTGGTGCTGCACAGACTAAAATCATCAAGAAACTAGGTGGTGGTGTTCGATTGGCATTGGCTCAGTATCGCGAATTGGCTGCTTTCTCTCAGTTCGCATCGGATCTCGACGAAGCCACTCGTAAGCAGTTAGAACGTGGCCAACGTGTTACCGAACTAATGAAGCAAAAGCAATATGCGCCACTGAATGTTGCTGAAATGGGTGTTGTTCTTTACGCAGCGAACGAAGGCTACCTTGATGATGTCGACGTTAACAAAATCGTCGCATTCGAAGACGCCTTATTAGCACATGTAAAATCAAACAATGCTGATCTGCTAGATTCGATCAACGCGTCCGGTGATTATAATGCCGAGATTGCAGGCAAAATTGCAGCCGCTATCGCAGATTTCAAAACCAACGGCGTCTATTAATAGCGACCTTAAGTTAAGAGACAATGAGAGAGATCTGATATGGCTGGCGGCAAAGAAATAAAGACAAAGATCACGAGTGTTCAAAATACTCAAAAGATCACGAAAGCTATGGAAATGGTAG
>JBLHID010000088.1:0-12255 GCA_047615545.1 Polaribacter sp. | reverse complement strand
GTTTGCTCGGATGGGAATAACCTAGCCTGATAACTTGGCGTCATTAGAGCAGAACATACGATGGTTATGGGATAGCAATACATGTTTAAAATTTTCACCGTTAAATCAATACCGCGATTACATTGGAGTTCACCGACACCTTTTAACCTTCGCCCTAAACTACTTACCTTTTTCTATTTGAATTTGGGCCTAGTGCTGTTTGGTTTGGGTGAAGCGATGTTGATTGCGAGTGGTGCTGGCGTTAGCCCCTGGACGGTACTAGCACAAGGTATTTCTAGTAAAACAAACTGGAGTGTCGGGTTTTCGACGATGATAGTGAGTTTTAGCGTCCTAATCATGTGGCTACCTTTACGCCAAAAGCCTGGCATGGGTACTATTTTAAACGCACTGATTATCGCCTTTATGATCGATTTTTCGCTGCATTTACTACCCAATCCTCAGACGCTGGGATGGCAACTGGTTCAAGTTGCTAGCGGCATATTAGTCATCGGTATTGCATCGGGCATTTACTTGACGGCCAACCTTGGTGCAGGCCCACGGGATGGGTTGATGACAGGGTTGCAGATCAAAACAGGCTTCCCTATCGCGAGCATACGTATCGCGATAGAAATCACGGTTGTCTCTATCGGTTGGTATCTGGGCGGAACGGTCGGCATTGGTACCATCATGTTCGCCTTCGGCGTTGGGCCGTGTGTCGCGATAGGAATATTATTGGTACGCAAGCTACTGTGAACTAGTATCCGCGCTCAGGTTGGATCGGGTTTAATAATGGCTCACCAGCGAGGAAAAGCTGCATATTACGCAAGAAAAGATCGAGTGTCATTGGCACATAGGCATCGCCATCGTCAGCTGAAATATGCGGCGTTATGATGAGATTTTTGGTGTGCCAAAGTCGAGACGTTTCGGCAATTGGCTCTGGGTCGAATACGTCTAGTATCGCGCCACGCAGGCTACCTTCATCCAGCTTGTCACATAGTGCGTCGTAATCAATTAACGCCTCTCTGCCTATGTTGACAATACCCGCTGTTTTTTTCAATAAATTGAGGCGCCGTCGGTCTAACAGACCGCGCGTTTCAGGTGTATCCGGTGTGGCGGTCAGCAGGTAGTCCGCACGCGGTAAAACCTTATCCAGCTGATCTGTCATGACCACTTCATCGCAGCCATCGACAGCTCTTCCACTACGATTGACACCAATGACATGAACACCCAAAGCCTGTACTTTCTTAGCAGCGGCGCCACCGAGACTACCGGTTCCTATAACGACTAATGTTTTGCCCGCAATGGGCGAGGCATACAGTGAGTCATACACTTTGAGGCGTTGATTGGTCACAACGGCAGGTATATGCGAATGCAGCATTAAAATGCTCATTAGTCCAAACTCACCTGCCTTGGCAGCATGTACGCCTTTGCTATTGGTGAGGACAACTCCGTTAGGAATCCAATCCATAGGTAACATGTGTTCGACACCTGCACCAATGCAATGAATCCATTTTAAATTGGGTGCAACTTCGGCCAGATTTTCCATGGGTAAATCCCAGGTCAGTAATACGTCAGCATCGGCCATAGATGACTTGAAATTATCGGTATCCCAATCGATAAAGATATCGAGGTTTTGATCGAGCCCTTCGAATTGGCTAATGGCTTCGGCGAAACGTTCGTGAGTGATGGTGAATACTGCCTCACCTTCTGGCGTATTAGGAAATGACCCATCGGCCCAGCGATTGTTCTTAATATGAACCTTAACCTTCATACTATTTTCTCTCATTTGTCTTCGAGTGCTTTCAATTGCTCGATGATCATATCGTCCCGCTCTGTGCCACCGAGTGTGTCACCCGCAAAAATAATATCCATCACTTGCTGATTAGTATTGCGTAACAGCTCGCGTTCCATTTCTTCGTCAGTCTTTCCTTCGTCGGCCCTACCTTCAACAACCTTCGGTCGGGTCAATATGGTATCGCTACCATAGGTTGGAATAACAACTTCACCCATAGTATTGTCGCTGAGCCCATGTTCACTTAGCACGCCTGGCTGCGGCGGGCGTTTGCCTTTTTGTAAGTTGCGACAGTACTTTTTAATTTGCGCTCGGTACATCGAAACGCCGCGATCACCCGATACGAGGTATTCTTTTTCATGGTCAGAAATAGTACCCATGCCTTCGACTGCTTCGACATCTCCAGGGCTGGCTTGCTTTTGCGCATAACTGCGGTCAAACAATTCGCCTTGTTCGATTTTTTGCATGCCTTCCGGTGTGTTGAACTCAATTGGATCGCCACGCTCACCAAAATTACCCCAAGCGAAAGCAATGCAACTCTCATCATCAACCGGCACGACCCAACGCGTGAAAGCACTCCGGCCGAAATAACGCTGCTCGCTACCATCGGCAGCAAATGCCGAACCGGACTGAGTAAAGTTAGGCAACACTAATTCGTTGACGCGAACCCAAATATTATCGCCAACGCGCCGTGACGCTGTGCCGAAGAAGCGTGTTCTCTGGTTTTCATAGAATTTGATTTCGCCCATTTCGCCAAAGCCATCAGAGAATTGTGACTGATGCAAAAATGCGGTGTGAACCGGGTCAACAATAGCGTCGAGCACTTGTATCCAGTTGCACTTAAATGGTCCAGCATAGGGCGTCATGATCATGTCAGGAATATTGAAAGTATCGTAGATTGGAAATTCAGGCAACTCATCCATCGGCCCCATATAAGCAAATAGCAGCCCTTTATATTCTTTCACCGGATAAGCCCCTAGCCGGACTTTGCTTTTAACATTGATAGCCGAAATTGAATCCGCTGGTTCACCAGGAATATCAAGCACAGTACCATCGACATCAAAGGCCCAACCGTGATAACAGCAGCGAATGCCTCGGTCATCACATCGGCCAAATTCAAGAGAGGCTCTGCGATGCGGGCATTTTTTATGTACTAAACCGTACTGCCCTGATTTGTCTTGAAACAGCACCAGCTCTTCGTTCATAATTTTGATTAATTTGGGCTTATCACCTAACTCACTGGTAATAAATACCGGATGCCAATAACGACGCAGGTAATCACCACAAACCGTACCGGGCCCGGTTTCGGTTAAATCGGTCATCGACCCACCTTCCCAAGTTTGGTGATATCCGCAGTAGCTTTCGAAGTTATCTCGGTCTATTGATTTAGCATCTGTCATTTGTATGGCCTTTTAGGAGGCTTTTCGGCCTGGCTGTAGGATTGCTTGTCGGGTTGCCTTTAGACTAGCTGAATATATACATAACCATCTTCGACTTTAACCGGATAGGTTGTCAGATCGACACACACAGGCGCGCTAAGCGCCTCACCACTGATGATATCGAATCGACCTTGGTGTAACGGGCATTCGACCACCGTGTCGGTCACCATGCCGAATTCGAGATGCTCATCTTCATGCGTACACATACCGTCGGTTGCAAAAAAACCCTTTGGTGTGTTGTATATACAGAAAGTTTGCTCGGCGTGATCGAACCGAATCAAGTCTTCTTCATCGATATCGCTAATTGCGCAGGCTTTTACCCAATGATCTGCCATAGTTGCTTGCCCCAATAACCCAGTAATAACCCAACAGATTTAACGATATTCAGTCCCCCCCTTGCAAGCGACATAAACGAGCCTACAATACGACGAATTGGAATACCTAAGTTGAGCCTTACCCTTAGGCCCTTATCCTTTAGCCCTTACCGTGAGTGACTTGAACCATGCCGAATAGCCGACGCAAACCTGTCACGCCACCCTTGCACTGGCTAAGAGCTTACGAAGCAGCCGCTAGGCACTTAAGCTTCACCAATGCAGCAGCAGAGCTGTTTATCACCCAATCAGCGGTTAGCAAGCAAGTGCGGCTACTCGAATCACATTTGGGGCAGCAACTGTTTACACGTGAGCGACGCGGCTTAAACTTGACCGAAGCGGGTCGCAATTATCTACCCACTATTATCCGTGCGTTTAATACGCTAGATCAGGGTACGCGTACTTTTTTGGGCTATTCCACCAATCAAAACCTCCACATCAAAGCTAATTACTCCTTTTCTGTGTTTTGGCTTAGTAGTCACTTACATGAATTTATGGCACTTTACCCCGAGGCAGAACTCACCGTATCGACCGCGCTTTGGGAACAGGATTTTTCAACCAGTAATGCCGATATTGAAATACATGTGGGTAAGCGAGATTGGTTTTCAGACCAGGCAATACAACTCGCCGAAGAAAAAATTTACCCGGTTTGCTCACCGGAAATCGCCAAACGCCTCAAAGAGCCAGCAGACATGCTAAACGAAAGAATACTCGATTTGACCGGCATCAGTGATAGCTGGGACTATTGGGCATCACAATCGGGCCACGCCAACTTAGAAATTAAGCAGCGACATTACTTCAGCACCTTTGCACTATCACTCAATATGGCACGGGAAGGCAGAGGTATTTCTCTAGGGCAATCAACCCTAGTCGAATCATCGATCAAACGGGGTGATTTAGTTTGTCCTTTTGAGTTACCCGTCGATGGACTGGATCATTACTTCTTGCAGCAAGACGTTATCAACACGCCTCATCCTTATGCTCGCCACTTTGTAGACTGGATCGTGAGTAAATTCTCTGTTGAGCAAGACACACTTTAGATAGGAAGGCGGTGCTTAAAATTGAAGTGTAAACCTGCCAGGCTGACACATTTATGAGGGGTTATCGATAGCCTAAGCGGCTGAAAAACTGATAAAAAAGCATTTTGATTGGCACTAATGAGGGAGATTGCCTTATTGAATATCCGATCGTCACACCACTGATCAACAGACACACTAAAGATTGGGCCAATGTTTCACTATTGATCCAATCTAACTATCTGAGGGAAGAGCCCAGAAACCCTAATAACTCAAGAAGCGGAGGCGTAGCCATCCGCTTCTTGATTTGGTATTTGTCGGAGCTTAAACAGCAACAACTTTATTTGCACATGGTCCTTTTTGACCTTGGCCAACTTCGAATTCAACCGCTTGGCCATCATTCAATGTTGCGTACTCGCCGCCCGCTTGGATTTCTGAATGATGAACAAACAAATCCTTACCACCATCTTCAGGAGTAATAAAACCGAAACCTTTATCGGCGTTGAACCATTTAACTGTACCTTTACTCATTTTCTTTACTCATTTATTGTTGGTGAAATATAAAAAATATACCCGAATTCACCGTTTCGAATATAAAGTAAACAATTTTCGATTAAGACACATACGCCTAAACCTAAACCTGCTGCGCCTTAGGTGCCAACTGGCTTAAACCAGTATGGTGGTTATTGTGCATTTTCTCTCAATTATTATTATTTTGCATCCGCCATGAACCGATATATTGCCACAATAGCACTACGAACGGCACTTCGACACCTGCAAAATCAGCAATGTACCCTACTGATTGACCGTGATTATACCACTGGATTGAATTATTTGGCGAATGATCCGATTAGGATGCTTTGATTGGCCCTCAATGGCCGCTTATTTCTAGACAAATGTTGAACCAATCGTATAGACCGTTAGGAAGACACAACCGGCATCCCCGCTGAGAAACTCTTTGTCAATAGTACCAGTTTCGGCTGCACTAGCCCACCCAGCCTGTATCCACTTACCGTCAACTCTGGCACTTCCTTCTAGCAAATATACAAATTCAGGTCCATTGTGCCTGTGGTCAGGGAAGACGGTGTTGGGTAAGAATCGATACAATTCCATTATCTGGTCGTTGGCGCCGAGCAGTTTCTTAATCTCCACACCATTAGCATCTCCGTGCGTTGTCCAAGCAACTGAGTTTGAGTCAGCAAAACTATATTGAGGCTTCATACCATCGCCCTATTTTTGAACATCGTTATTTTCATTTTAATTTTGGGATTGAATAGGTACCAACAACATGGGCTACGGCTTTTGTATCACCTTCTGAATATAAAGAGACTTCACCAACAATGAGTGTTTTGCCTATTTTTAACAAAGCGCATTTTCCAATGATGTCTTTTGTTGATGAAGGCTTCCTCATAAAGTTAATCGTTAGACTGGTTGTAACCGCTAGTGAAACTATGCCGATCTCGCCAAGAATAGCCACATACAAGGCATAATCAGCAATAGTCATCAAAACTGGGCCAGATACGGTGCCACCAGGCCTTAATTCATCAAACCCAATGGCATGTCTCACCGTTGCTGACTGCTCTCCTACAGCGTCAACAATACACTTAGCCTGAGGAAACTCAGTTCTCATGAAATATTCAACTTCTGCTTTAGTTGCCAAGATAGCCCTCCAAAAAAGCGACCGCTTTACTAAACTGCGATAAATAGTTGTCCAAGACTAGCAAGGAAGGTGAGATAGACAACTGCTATTTCCCCGACTAGAGCAATTTATTGTGTGGCTGTAACCTACTCAATTGTTATCCCTCGGGCAAAGCGTCAAATTCTTTCCTTTTACTTTCAAACCACTCTGACATGGCCTCTGGCTTTTGCATAAGATCTTGCATTTCATTCATTGCCTTGAGGTGAGCCTCATCGCTCTTTTGAAACATTTCCATGCCGTGCTGCTTAGCGATTGCTGCTATTTCGTCAAATGAGTTGGCTTGAAACTCTTTATCACAAGCTCCACCGAGCTGCTTACAGTCCATAGTTTTCATAATATATATCCTGGGTTTATTGATACTGAAACACATAACTCAAAGTTCACTGGTTTGGGTGAATTGGCTATTTTCGTTCCAAAAAGTAGCCAGTTACCAAAATTCACAGATAGCATATCGTTAGGTAATTTTTGGGGCATTCTCGTCATATTGGTTTACACCCTCTGGAATAACCTCCCAAACTGCCTTAGAACCTACGTAAATATGCTTGCCAATTTCGATTTCTGGGTCGCCGTTTACGCAACCTAATGTAACGCCATGAATAAAGTCATTATAAATACCACAAAGTGTCGAACCACATTTTCGACAAAATTGGAGGCCGAAACCATGCTGGCCGACATAAGAGGTAAGAAGATCCTTACCCGAAAGCCATTCAAATTCGTTAGATTCAACTAGTGCATAGGCCGATGCTTGTGCGCTAAATGCTTTGCGGCAGCGAGAACAATGACATGACCTTGCATCCCGTAGCTGACCTTCCACTTGGTATTTTATTTCACCGCAGAAACATTCACCCGTTATTGCCACGTTACTCTCCATAATATTTAACGCCAGCCGTCTGGAGAGCGAATCGACTCGCCATACGAGCTGCTTTTGTAGGCCCGGCATGGGCATGAGTTAATAGAGTGAAAACCCCCTTTAGGAAAGTCAACGTCGAAACCATGTTGTGATTAAACGACAACTACTAGTGAATGGCAAGGGCTTGACCACGAGGTCTAGGCTGGGGGTAGATTAACTTAACAACAGGTGCTTTGACGGTGATCTATATTTATGGGCGCTTATTTTGGTTTCTCTAAATTAGGGATTACAGTAAATCGCTTATGGCCCATGAATCAGAGTTAAACCCCCGAGCTTTACATTCATCCTGCGGTTTGTGAACTACAATTGCCCTTTCAGAAAAATGTCTAAACTCAACTTTTATGACACCTAATACTCCCAAGCTAATCATTCCAGTATTACAGTTAAAGAATTGATCAATAATGTAGCCACTTTTATACAGCCCGTCATTTGTTTGATACATCGCTGAAAAGTCGATAGTTTTCCCACTCCACCCTTCAAATGGATACTCGTATCCACCTTCGGTGCTGTCAGCACTCCTTATATCTGCAACCAGCCCAAGCACAAGCGCTAACATAGCAAGCGCACCGACAACTGAAAATATGAATTTCATCAACGTAATGTCACTCCTGAATGTATGGGTCACTTCGAGCCATCCTGCCCCGCAGAATTTTAAATCGTGTGTCACTCACGCGCAATTCAAATAAACAAGGCAATCAGGATCGTCTAATCAGTTCAATAATATGGTCACGTTCATCTAACACCAGAAACAATCCCAAATCCTGTCCTGTCATTCCAGACAACGCAAAAGAAACGCCGGCCAATGGCGAATCGGCAAAATGAATCTGAGCCTGACTTAGTCCGCTATCCAGAAAGATCTGTTCCATTATACCGCCAACCTCACCCGGCTTCCGACCTCGCAGGTAAGCTTCAACATCTGCGATAACAACATGATCTGGTTGCATCGAACAAACGCCTTGCGCTATATCACGAATATCAGCATCCGATCGATCTCCTGCCGAACTACACAATACCCATCTGTTGAGGGCTGGCAAGCGTTTCACGGTGTCGGTCACTGCCTGCACACTGTGTGCGTTGTGCGCAAAATCGACAATGACTCGCGCACCATTGTCCAGGATGAAACTATTCAGTCGGCCCGGGTTATCGCTAGCATCGCTCTGAAACTCAGATAACCCCTGACGAATATTATCAATAGAAAACCCCATCGCTATTGAAACGCCTGCCGCACCCAAAGCATTATGCACATTGTGCAAGGCTGCGCCGCCCATCGTCATGGGGATACTATCTATGCTACAAATTAACGAAATGATTTTACCGTCAAAGTGAAATAACTCTCCTTCATCAGCAAAACTGCAGCATCCATTGCTATTCAGTTGTTGTTGTATTTTGGCGTTTTTTTTGTTGAGGCTAAACCAACAAACGTGGTTAGCCGGGTGCCGGTTCATGTAGTCAACACTACCGTCATCATCAGCGTTCACTACCAGTACGGCATCATCTGTTAGAGTCTGCCTTACGGCAAATTTAGTTTCGATTAGAGCTTCAAGTGTATTCACGCCATACTGCCCCAGATGATCGGAGCTGACATTGGTAATCAATGCGGCCTTCGCTCGCCGCAACGGTAAGCCGCGGCGTAATATGCCACCTCTTGCAACTTCTAGGAACGCGACCTGCAACCGTTTATCACGCAATAATAATCGTGCGCCACCTGGCCCAGAATAATCTCCTCGATCAAGCACATCGTCACCAACCCGTACGAAGTCGGTGGAAGTAACACCCGACACTCGGCCTGCCGCTCGTGCTATTTCATCCAGAATACGCACACTGGTCGACTTCCCATTGGTGCCAGTGACTAGCGCGACGGGGATATCACGAACTGCTGCCCAGTCAACTTGGTCTGGTTTGGGTAAGTCATCCACTGGCCATTGAATACTGCCTTCGCCATGCCCTACCGAAATCCATTCATCATCAATCAAAAAATCAACACGATGTTCTTTAGCCGCTTGCTGTAATTGAATCGACTCAGGTGATAGTTCTAATCGCATGCTCGAACGAACTGCTTGCTCTAATTGTTCCCGACTATCAACAGGCTTATCAAGCATTTCACAGCAACAAAAATACCAGGCTGTTTCAAGCAGCGTTGTTGCCGAGTAAAGCTGGTCTATCCTTGCAGCTAACAGCAGGTTAAAACCATTCTCGTAACGTCGATGTGTCAGGTCGGGATCTGTCCAGCTAACAGCTGCGAGTAAACTATTAACCTGACGATACCAACACGAGAGAACGTCATCCATGTCCATGTCCTCGATCAACACATCGAGTATCGCTCCGGTTTTATCCCAGACCAGCGATGGGCCAGTCAGTCGGCGACAATCGTCTATAGTTAACTGCGTCGATTCAAGGTGCGGAATATCTATAGCGTAACTCCTCTAAATTTTTGCTTTCTCTAAAAAGTACAAGAGGTCGATGACAAATGACCACCAGCCATCATTAACTATACTCGATTTACGAGGTCACCCTCGGCGTGCATACCTAACTTTCTAGTTAACACCTGTTCAATTTTTCGTCTAAAGTGATTATTACCGATGGGCATCAAAAAACCTACCGAATTACAAACCACATGTACATCAACAACCGTCAATAGAGCTCTGATAGATTACCCCACAGGCTAGCGTTATTAAACTCATGCTATAGTCAAAAATTTGGACCATTTAATGGTAATTTCCAAGCATCCGTCGAAGCTGAGCTTACCACAGACTAATCCTGGCGTAGCCACAGTGCTGGAATACCTAGTCATTAAATTTCCCTATATTGACGCTCATATTTGGCGGCGACGGATCGCCGAAGGCAAGGTACATCGCGACGACGGCTCATTAATAACAACGCAATCGCTGTTTCAGCCACAACAACGGATCTACTACTACAGGGAAGTCGATAGCGAGCCCAGCATCCCTTTTAAGGAAACCATTATATTTCAGGACCAACATATTTTGGTGGCCTATAAACCCCATTTTTTGGCAGTAACCCCCGGCGGTATTTATGTGAATGAATGCCTACAAAATCGCTTACGGCGCAGCACCGGCATTGAGGCCTTACAAACGTTACACCGCCTGGATAGAGTGACAGCCGGTTTGGTCATGTTCTCTATTAACCCGGACACTCGCCATCGTTATCATCAATTATTTAGAACACGACAAATACACAAAACCTACCAAGCGATTGCCAAAATTGATGGCAGTCAAAACCTGATAGGTCAGGAGTGGGAAGTTAAAAATCGTATCGTACATGGCGAACCGCGCTTCCGCATGCGTGTGACCGAAGGCGAAGCCAATAGTCACTCAGTGGTTCGATGTTTGCAGCAATCTGCTCAGCAGGCGTTATTTGAATTAAACCCCGTTACCGGCAAAACCCACCAATTACGCATTCACATGCAGACATTAGGCTGGCCCATCCTGAATGACAAATACTACCCGCAATTACAGCCGCTATCTGCAGATGACTATTCAGCGCCGTTGCAATTACTGGCAAAGGAGCTTCAATTTATTGACCCCGTAACTCAGCATTCAAGGCATTTTAGCTCTGACAGTAACTTAACGCTTAAATGAACTAACAAAAGAAAACAGACAGCCAGCGCCGGAAAACCTTTTAGCGTGCCCGAAGCAACCTAGGCACCTTCCCTAATCAACACAACGCAATCCAAACCCTTGCTGCTATAATGAGCGCTACTCTCTCACCACAACTTATCCGGTCCTCTATGTCATTCTTAAGCCTTGGATTGTGTAATCCTATTCTACAAGCCATTGATGACTTAGGTTATACCACTCCCACCCCTATCCAGAAACAAGCCATTCCCGTCATTATTTCGGGTAAAGACCTGATTGCCACCGCTCAAACCGGTACCGGCAAAACCGCCGCGTTTGCACTACCGATATTAGAAGCATTTAACAAAGAGCGTCTATTGCGTGGCAAACGCGTACGCGCCCTTATTCTTACCCCTACACGTGAATTAGCGGTTCAGGTAGCTGAGAATGTCGCTGAGTACAGCAAACACCTAAACCTAAGCGCTATGGCTGTTTATGGCGGCATTGATTCCGAGCCACAAAAGCAGCGCTTAATCAAAGGCGTTGATATTTTGGTGGCCACACCGGGTCGGTTACTTGATCTGGCTCATCAGCGTGCACTGCATTTTGATGAGCTTGAAGTACTAGTATTAGATGAAGCGGACAGAATGGTGGATATGGGTTTTGTTGATGATATCAATAAGATCATTGATCGCTTACCCAAAGCCCGTCAGAACCTATTATTTTCGGCCACCATGAGCGACGACGTTCGCGCCTTTGCCAGTCGTTTTGCTGATAGCAAGATGAGCAATCCAGCTGTTGAGATCTCTATTTCACCTCAAGCCACTACGGCACCCAACATAGAGCAGTGGTTAATCACAGTAGATAAAGATACAAAGTCTGCATTACTGAGTCATTTAATAAACGACCGAAAATGGGATCAGGCCCTCATATTTATCGAGACCAAACACGGTGCTGCCAAGCTGGTCGACCAGCTTGCAAAACGGGGTATTGAAGCAGATGCCATACATGGTGATAAGAGCCAAGCCATGCGAGAAAAAATTCTGGCCGATTTCAAATCTGGAAAACTAAAATACCTCGTCGCTACAGGTGTTGCAGCCCGCGGTATCGATATTGGTGAGCTTAGTCGCGTTGTTAATTACGACCTACCCTTTAAACCAGAAGAATACATCCACCGTATTGGCCGAACCGGTCGTGCTAGTGCCACAGGTGAGGCCATATCGTTTGTCGCAATGGGCGATTTTAAAAATCTATGCGCCATTGAAAGCCGTTTAAACCATATAATAGTTCGAAAAGAGATTGGAGGCTTTTCGGTTAGAAAAGTCGTTCCAGTTTCAATTTTGAATTATGTTCGAAAAAGCAAAGCTCTCGAGCCTAAAGGCAAGTCAAAAGCTAGAACAAAAACGTCCATTACAACCACAACGAATAAACCAAAAACTAGAAACTAGAAAGAACAAAGAACAAAGAACAAAGA
>JBLHID010000087.1:0-12328 GCA_047615545.1 Polaribacter sp. | reverse complement strand
TTCGTCCGCATCATTACTGCTTACCCGTTGCCAAGCGTGAAGAGCATCGAATTGCTCTACTGAAAGCGGCTACAGGTGATTCCGGGTATTTCTTTGCCGGCACTGATAGCGCACCTCATAGCCAGACGGCAAAAGAATCTGCCTGCGGCTGCGCTGGTATTTATTCGGCTTACTGCGCGATAGAGCTTTACGCCGAAGCTTTTGAATTGGCCGGTGACTTTACTCACTTTGAAGCATTCATGAGCCTTAATGGCCCCGCTTTTTACCGGTTGCCGGTTAATACTGAACAAATCACACTAAAAAAATCTGCATGGCAAGTCCCGCAAACATTAAACTATGCCGGTGAATTGCTAGTCCCGTTTAAAGCTGGAGAAACACTGCAATGGAGCATCCCATAGCATGAGCAACGTCATACCAATGGCACAAAGGTTCCGCGGTTACATGCCCGTAGTCGTCGATGTAGAAACCGGCGGTTTCAACGAGCTAACCGATGCTCTGTTACAAATAGCAGCGGTTATTCTTGATATCGATGAGCAAGGTCAGTTTTATTGCGCCGAGACCATCACCTGTCACGTCAACCCATTTCCAGGGGCTAACCTTGAACCCAAATCAATGGAAGTAAACGGTATCGTAGTTGATCATCCGTTTAGAATGGCAATCGATGAAAAACAAGCCCTGCCGATGATTTTCAAACCCATTCGAGAAGCACTAAAAAAGCATGGCTGCACTAAAGCAATACTGGTCGGGCATAATGCTAATTTTGATTTGAAATTTATGAATATCGCTGCAAAACGAACTGGGATTAAGCGTAATCCGTTTCACCCGTTTAGTAGTTTTGATACGGTTAGTTTGTCTGGTTTGATATATGGGCAGACCGTATTGGCTCGGTCAGTTCAGGCAGCTGGAATGAAATGGGATTCGGATGAAGCGCATTCCGCTATTTATGATGCGGAGATTACGGCTGAATTGTTTTGTAAGATTGTGAATGAGACTGTTTTTGTCGGGTCTTGAGGGGGTGAGAGTGGATGGTTTATCTGACCTTGTACTCAACTCGGAGTGCAAAACTATAAAAAAACTATAAAGGACAGGCACTTTCTAAAGTCCTTTCCAAAGCCACCTAATCTACTACCGAAAAAAACCATCGGTTTCAGAAGATAGTTAGCAATTTTCGATTAAAAGTGGAATTTGACCTAAAAAACCGTTTTCTAGGTATAGTGCCCATAAACCCTCAATGGGTTCTTAAATTTACTTGGTTATTGCGAGTCAGGCAGTTTTTTTCAGGGTTCGTCGCTTTTTAGCGAATTGGGAGGCGTAAAGCTTTTCAAATTGCTGGCTTTGTCGTAGCCATTGTTGCCGATCAATCGATAGCCTTTCAAGTATCGGAGGTAAGTTGATGGGAATGGCACCTCGTTTATCGGGTCGAATCATTCGGCCTGTCGTGTCGACCAATTGCTGGTAGTCATTCAAGCTAAGTAAAACCCCGATTTGTTCCCTAGAAGTGAAATAATAAAGGGCAGGTACTCTTAATAAGCTCATAGTTTTTAACGGGATGAGTATCAATACCAAAAAGAATTCCAGTGTCGGGTCTAGCTTCTAGCCTGACCTCACAGTCACCGCAACTCTCGTAAAATTGTGACCGGGCCTCGATTAATTGGTTCGTAACGAAAATTCAAATCAAAAAAAAGCCCCGTTGACACCAACAGGGCTTTTTTTGATAAAGAGTCTTAAACGGTAAACTCGAACACAAAGTTCAACCGAAAAGTTATTCTAATCTATTGAGCTCGACTCTCGGCTGCTTCGTTAGCCATTTTTTGCAAATCACCCGATGCGTGCATTTCTAGTGTGATGTCGCAGCCGCCAATCAGTTCACCGTCGACATAGACTTGTGGAAATGTTGGCCAATCGGCATATCGCGGTAAATTCTGAAAAATTTCTGGGTCTGACAATACGTTGACATAGGCAAATTCCAGCTCAAGCGACTTAAGCGCCTCTACCGTTCTGCTTGAAAAACCACACTGTGGCAATTGAGGTGTGCCTTTCATATAGATCAATACTGCGTGTGCTTCTACCTGTTGCTTAATACGTTCTAAAACGTCCATCTGAATTCCTCTGAGTAGCTGATTTGTGATCGTTGAACAATAACTGACTAAATTAGTTGGTTATTATGATAACTGTTTTTCTGACTGATTAGAATCAGAGTATCAAACTATTTACCCACTATAGAGTGTCTCTAGAAATAGTGATTTTTCCGTGACCTGTTTTTGCTCCTCGACAATAGCGGAAAAAGTGCATTTTTTGAGATGCTCTATATTTGTTGCTGCAACCAGTACTCTAATAAAGCACAGTGCCAAAGCTTGCTGCCATTGAGTCGCGTGAAATGCTTTTCAGGTTCTTGTAGTAGTTTGTCTACATACTGACGATTGAAAATACCGCGTTCCAAACTTGCCTGACTATTTAAAGTATCAGCCATGAAGTCGTAAAATTCACCTCGTACATATTTTAGTGCTGGCATTGGGAAGTAGCCTTTAGGACGGTCAATCACAGCGTCGGGAATCCGGCCGCGTGATATTTCTTTTAGGATGCCTTTACCACCAAGCTTAAGCTTCAATTCAGGAGGGCAGGCAGCCGCCAACTCGACCAATTCGTGGTCTAGGAACGGTACTCTGGCTTCTAGGCCCCAGGCCATGGTCATATTGTCTACCCGTTTAACTGGGTCATCGACAATGAGTGTCGTTGTGTCGAATCGTAATACCGCATCCATAAACGTGTCGGCATGTTCAGTTTCAAGCTCTTTCTCGATAAGTGCCGACGTATGATCGTCACCTCGATACGCATCATCCACGGTTTCACAAAATTCGTCATGATCACGATCAACATAATTCGTAGCAAATCGTTCCACTGACGACCCGGAGGCCGCGCGCATTCGTTCGTACCAGAAATAGCCGGCAAAGACTTCATCAGCGCCCTGCCCGCTTTGCACAACCTTAACCGATTTTGATACCTGCTCAGACAGCAAGTAAAACGCCACAGCATCTTGACCTACCATGGGCTCGGACATCGCTTGCACCGCTTCAGGTAGCCTTGTTAGCACCTCTGAATTGGGAATTAAAAACTTGTGATGATCAGTATCGTATCGTTTGGCAACTGGGTCAGAGAATTCAAACTCATTGCCTTTTTCCTCGGGTTGGTCTTCAAAACCGATACTGAAGGTTTTAATTTTACCGACACCGGCTTCATCTAATAGCGCGACCAGTAAACTGGAATCGAGCCCACCTGATAGCAACACACCAACAGGTACATCGGCAATCTGAATGCGTTTTTTCACAGCTTTCAACAACGCCTGATGAATCGCCTCATTCCAGTCTTGCGATGACATGTCCGCTTGCTGGCGTTTAGCCGACAAAGTCCAATAACGGTTTTGCGATAACACACCATCGACACCAATTTGCATTTGGTAAGCGGGTCTACACTTTAGAATGCCTTTAAACAAAGTTCGAGGTGCAGGAATCACCGCATGCAAGCTCAGCTGATGATGTAAACCGACCGCATCGATTGAGGTATCACAATGCCCCGTGGCGATTAATGCCTGTGGATTTGAGGCGAAGTAGAACGCCGTCGAAGTTTGAGAAAAATACAACGGCTTAATGCCAAGACGATCACGTGCCAGGAACAGGCTTTGGCGCTGTCTGTCCCAGATCGCGAACGCGAACATCCCGATTAATTTTTCGCTACATTTCTCGCCCCAACAGGCATAAGCGTTTAGGATAACTTCGGTATCACTGTGCGATTGAAATTTGTAACCCTTGGCTAGCAACTGCTCACGAAGTTCTGGATAATTATAAATAGTGCCATTAAAGACAATGCTATAGCGTTGCTGCACATCGTGCATTGGCTGGTGTCCAGCTGCCGACAGATCGATAATCGATAATCGACGATGGCCGAGCATGACCGGACCATCAAACCACTCGCCCTTGTCATCAGGGCCACGACGGGCCACTTTTTCGGACATTGCCAGAGCCAGGCCTTTATCGATACCCTGACTGGTAAAACTTAAAGCTCCAAACAAACCACACATACAACCTCACAAAGCCTGGGTACAGTTCCCAACTATTATCAATAAATCTCTACGGTTAACATTGTCTAATTGCACCGTCCAACTAAAGTCCTTATACTCCGCGCGGACAAGAGCGAATACGATATCACTCCATTGTGATGTAATGCGCCGCTTATTTTAAACAATAATTTTCAGGAGTCACCAATGAATCCGTTAAAATCTATCATCGGCACTATTGTATCTGGTGTTGTTATCTCTGCTATCCTTATGTTTATTTTTAAAGATGGCGCTAGTCATCCTGCTGGAATTACAGTATGGATCCATGCCTTAGCAGGTGTTACTTGGATAGGTCTACTATATTACTTCAATTTCGTTCAGGTACCTGGTGTAGCACAAGCACTTGGCGAAGCTAATGATGGTGGCCCAGGTGCAGCAGGTATCAATAAGTATATCGCACCTCGCGCATTATTGTGGTTCCGTTGGGGAGCACTTGCTACCTGGTTAAGTGGTGCTTGGTTGTTAGCTCAATACGGCATTCTTGGTTCTGCTTTCCTGCTTCAAGACGGTAATGCTGTCATTGGTATTGGCGCGTGGATGGGTACTATCATGCTGCTTAATGTTTGGGGATTAATTTGGCCAAACCAAAAGAAAATTCTAGGGCTTGATGGAAAAACTCATGAACCAGAAGTGATTGCCAAAGCTAAGTTTGTTGCATTAATGGCTTCACGGGTTAATACGGTTTTATCTATTCCGATGTTGTTAGCAATGACATCCTATGGACATGGTGGTTTACCATTCTAAGCACTGCTATTTGTTTCCAATAAGGAACCAATACAAAAAAACCCTGCACTCGCAGGGTTTTTTTTGCCTGATACAATCATAAAAAGCTTGAATTCAATTTAAATGAGCGTACCTTTGAGCGCTTTTTTCAAGCAGTAACAGTTATGTCTGAGCACTTAGTCAAAGCCTATAACTCCTTGTCGACCAGCTTCACCCGCGGCGATGGCATTTACTTGTGGGACACCGACGAAAAGCGCTATCTTGATGCACTATGCGGCATATCAGTCACCGGTCTGGGCCATAATTATCCGGCTGTGACAGAAGCGATTCAGCAGCAGGCTTCGACCCTACTCCACACTTCCAATATTTATACGATTGAATGGCAGCAAAAGCTGGCTGACCTAATATGTAAACTATCTGGTATGGATCGAGTATTTTTTGGCAATTCGGGCGCAGAAGCGAACGAAGCTGCGATCAAAATTGCGCGTTTATACGGCCATAACCAGGGTAATAGAGACCCTCATATTATTGTCATGGAACACAGTTTTCATGGTCGCACCATGGCTACTTTAAGCGCTACCGGTAACCGAAAAGTTCAGGCTGGGTTTGAGCCACTGGTATCAGGCTTCGTGCGTGCACCTTATAACGATATCGAATCGATTCGCTCTATCGCGGAAAACAACCAGAAAGTCGTCGCTATTCTAGTTGAGCCAGTGCAAGGCGAAGGTGGCATTATCGTACCTGACGATGGTTACCTTGAAGCACTTCGACAAATATGTGACGACAATAATTGGTTGCTGATGCTGGATGAAGTCCAGTCGGGCATTGCGAGAAGCGGCAAGATGTTTGCGTTTCAACACAGCAATATCACCCCAGACGTAATGACTCTGGCTAAAGCACTTGGTAATGGCATGCCCATTGGCGCTTGCGTTACCCTGGGAAAAGCGGCCGAGGTTATTCAACCCGGCAACCATGGCTCTACGTTTGGTGGCAACCCTTTGGCCTGTCGTGTTGGCTATGCAGTGTTAGAGAGTATTGGAAAAAACAAATTATTAGATAATGTCATCCGAACTAGCGAGCAGTTAGTGTCACATTTAAGGCGCGATTTGGCAGACCATGCGGATGTCCAGCAGATTAGGAACCTAGGCTTACTCATTGGCATCGAAATGAAACACAATTACCAGGCCTTTACCATGCATGCATTACAGCAGGGCTTACTCGTCAATGTGACCGCAGAAAAGGTCATTCGCCTACTACCACCACTTATATTAACCGAACAACAAACTGAAGATATGGCGCAACAGATAATCGCCTGCATCAACTCCTTCGAACCTATAACAACGAGCTCGTAAAATAGAGCTCATAAAATAGTGCCAATAAAATTAGAGAATCAGTCATGAAGACACGACACTTTTTAAGCCTGCTAGATTTCAGCACAGATGAATTACATGAATTGTTGCACCATGCCATAGATGTTAAACAGCGACTTAAACAAGGTGTTTTACACACGCCCTTAACGGGTAAAGTGATGGCGATGATATTCGAGAAATCATCCACTAGAACTCGCGTTTCTTTCGAAGCTGGCATGAGTCAACTGGGTGGACACGCCATGTTCCTGTCGCCGAAAGATATTCAGCTAGGTCGCGGCGAACCGATAGAAGATAGTGCCCGAGTGATTTCAAGCATGGTCGATATCATTATGATAAGAACCTTTGGTCATGACAGGTTGCAAACGCTAGCTGACCATTCTTCACGCCCTGTTATCAATGGTTTAACCGACTATGTACATCCCTGCCAACTGCTCGCCGATATGCAAACCTGGTTTGAACTGCGCGGTGATATTAAGGGTGCTACAGTGACCTGGATCGGTGACGGCAATAATATGTGCCACTCGTATATCAATGCAGCGATTCGATTCGGCTTCACCTTAAATATTGGCTGTCCAGAAGGTTATCACCCCGACACCAATTTAGTAAAAACTGGTGGCGATCAGGTACGCATTTTTAACAGCGTAAGCGAAGCTAGTAAAGATGCTGATTTAATTGTTACCGATGTCTGGGCTAGCATGGGACAGGAACAGGAGCAAAAAGATCGTGAATTGGCTTTTTCACCTTTTCAAGTATCGAAGCAGACTATGCACAGCGCCGATAAAGACGCTCTATTCATGCACTGCCTGCCAGCTCATAGAGGAGAAGAAGTGACGGCTGACGTTATCGACGGTAATCAAAGTGTTGTATGGCAAGAGGCCGAAAACCGATTACACGCTCAGAAGTCGCTAGTGGAAATGCTACTGAAGTAGTCACTGGACGCCATGTTTGAGGCGGCTGTTAATTAGTCAGCTCTACTCGGTTCCATCCTTTTTCCTTGGCCACCTATAGGTACCTCTCAAAAGACACTCGTAAGGATGATGAACTAGTGACTGCGACCGGCTGACAACTCACTCCCGCACTGATATATCACTGTTTATCTAGTGGGTGTCGTTGCGGCCCTCATATTTGAATTGCACCTGTACTGACATTTTCAACCATTGGCACCAATCATTGCCAGCAATCATTGACACTAGGAGGGTGTAACTAGTCTGACAGCGAGAGGCTAGATGGTATAGTATATTTAGATCAAACAGTTAGCTGGAAACTTTTAGATTAATGAGTACTGATCAAGAATACGTTCAATGGTTCAGGGGGGCAGCCCCATATATTAAGGCACACCGTAAGAAGACCTTTGTCATTCTTATTTCGGACGGATTTATCCAGTCCGATCATTTTATCGGTCTCATTCATGATATCGCGCTGCTTAATCACCTGGGTATAAAACTGGTTATTCTCCATGGTAGTCGCGGCAGAATTGATCAACACCTGGCAAAAAACAACATCACTTCGAAGTTCAACCAGAACATTCGAATCACCGATGTTGAATCTCTCCCGTATATTATTCAGGCTATCAACGAAGTAAAAACACAGATTGAATCGCATTTATCCATGGGATTACCGAATACCCCGATGTCAGGGTCAGAGATATCATTGGTCAGTGGTAATTTTATTACGGGCATGCCGCTCGGTGTCATTGATGGCATTGATATGCAACATTCAGGAAAGGTCAGGGAAGTTAAGCACCATGTGATTGAGGCATTACTAGACCAAAATCATGTCATCTTGCTATCCAATATTGGTTACTCCCGTACCGGTGAAGTTTTTAATTTACCGGCAGAAGAACTGGCGAGCGAAGTAGCGAAGTCGATCAATGCCGATAAACTGATATTTATTCACCACCACCAGTGGGAAGAACCGCTTGCTGATACGTTATCAACCGCTGAGTGCGAAACGTTAATTCAATCGACGGATACGCCTGATGATTTAAGTCATCTACTTAATCACGCAGTCCAAGCGGTTAAATCGAATGTTAAACGAGTTCATATCATCGATCAGTTAGTAGATGGCGGCCTGTTACTAGAGCTATTCACACGGAACGGTTGTGGCACTATGGTAACCAATCTATTTTATGAAGGTATACGTGCAGCGAATATTGAAGATGTTGGTGGCATACTCGGCTTGATTGGCCCACTAGAATCTTCTGGTATTCTAGTCGAAAGATCGCGAGAACAACTTGAATTGGAAATAGGCTTTTTTCATGTAATCGAGAAAGACGGCATGATCATCGGCTGCGTCGCTTGTATTCCAAGCCTTGAACATCATGTTGCCGAAATCGCATGCCTTGCTGTTCATGATGATTATCGAGGCTCTGGATTTGGTGAGCAGTTATTGAAGATCGCAGAGCTCGAGGCCTCTAAGCACGGTATTTCTCGAATCTATACCCTGACGACGCGAACTTCTCACTGGTTTATCGAACTCGGTTATCAAGAAACCACCTCATTCGTGCTGCCGCCCCACAAATTAACTCAGTACAATCAGGAACGACGCTCTAAAGTTCTGCTTAAGGACGTGTAACTTACGCATCATGCCATTTGATCTAACCAACTATCTTGTCATTGGTGTCTCTTCCAGAGCGCTGTTTGATCTAACCAAAGAAAATGAAATCTATGAACGTGATGGATTAGAAGCCTATTGTCGTTATCAGCTAGAACATGAAAACGATATCCTAGCAAAAGGCACCGGGTTTGCGTTAATCGAATCGATGCTTCGAATCAATCGGATCGATGATAATATCAGGCGCACCGAAGTCGTAATCATCTCACGCAATTCTGCTGACACCAGCTTGCGCATCTCAAATTCAATCGACCATTATCAACTGGATATTACGCGTGCGGCATTTACCGGTGGAGAACCGGTTGCCAAATACCTGAGCGCATTCGAGGTCGACCTATTTCTGTCGGCCACGGAAGAAGACGTACAGGCCGCAGTCGAATCTAATGTCGCCTCTGGTCTGATTTATGATGGGCCGTCACAAAACCTACCAGGCCCACTAGAGCAAATCAGAATTGCTTTCGATGGTGATGCTGTGCTGTTTTCAGAGGAGTCAGAAATGATTTATCAGCAGCAAGGTCTCGAAGCATTTATCGCACACGAAAAACTAAATGCACAAAAACCACTACCCGAAGGGCCTTTCGCCAAATTATTAAAAACACTCTCTTACCTTCAATTCGACCTGAATAACGAGAGTCAGACGGGCACACCACCGATCCGTACCGCATTGGTGACAGCAAGAAATAGTCCTGCACATGAAAGGGTCATCAGAACTCTGCGGACCTGGAAAGTACGAATAGACGAAACGTTTTTTTTAGGCGGTGTTGCGAAAGACAAGATACTGGGTGCTTTTTCACCCCATATCTTCTTCGATGACCAGCACCAACACTGTGATGCTGCAGCCAAAGTAGTCCCTACTGCAAGAGTGCCTTATAAAAGAGCAGATAAAAATTTGGCCTAAAGACGGCAACTCTAAAACTTGCGCTTTAGGCTCTTCGTAAAATACCCAGCGTGAAAAATTAACACACTAGATAATACTGATATCTACTGATCAGTCATCGCGACGTTGTTTTTCCAAACGCTCATGTTTTTCCTGAGCTTCAACTGTCAGCGTTGCGATAGGCCTAGCTTCCAGTCGAAACAGGCCAATTTCTTCGCCAGTCTCGTCGCAAAACCCGTAAGACTTGTCGGCCACGCGGCTAAGCGCTGAATCTATTTTAATTACCAGTTTGCGGTAACGATCACGAGTGCGTAGCTCTAGAGCTGCATCAGTTTCTAATGAGGCACGGTCGTTAATATCAGGCTCCTGCCAGTTTTCTTCCTTTAAGTGAGAGATAGTATCACTAGATTCCTCTAACAATTCTGCGCGCCAGGTGAGTAATTTTTGACGAAAATATTCTACTTGTGTCGCAGACATATACTCTTCGTCGATTGAAGGCGCATAGCCTTCAGGTATTTCAATTCTCATTGATCGGTTCTCTGTGGTTGAACGTCAGTAATCAAAACGGAGCGAATTATAGGCAGGTTTTTCCTGTTCATCAAGTAATCTTATTTATAATTACATAGCTGAGTATTCCTGCCCCAAATAGGTGCGCAGACAATTCAACTGACCTGCGCCTATTGGGCTTGCACGTGCTTCTCTAAACAGAATTCTGATGCTAGATGATAATTGTTCTTTTAGTGATTTAGACATAAACTAAGAGCACAATTGAACTCAGTTACTGAGTGATAAACAATACTTAAAATTAAACACTATGATCATACGACTAGTTCTGCTTTTCCTTGTTGTCGCAACTGTTTTGTGGCTACTCAAAAGACTATTTTCTGGTGGATCCGAGTCGGTAGTCGACCCACAAAAACCAAAAGATAAAAGTGAAGATATGCTTCAATGTAAGTTTTGCGGCGTTCATTCACCCGAGTCAACTACCGTCAAACAACAAAATCAAAACTATTGCAGTCAGGATCATGCCGACCAAGACCAATAGACGACCTTTAAGTCAATTATCGCCAGATTCACCCACATGCTAGCTCGGTCAGATGCGATCTAAGATGAACGGTTTGAGCAAAACTCAAGTCGATAATGCAGTTGACGACATTAGCTCTCAATTTGCGCCAATCACAGTGACTGCATTAAGGGTTTTGGTTAGCATACTAGTCGTCGCTGTCGACTGACCCATCTTTAAACTTAATTCTGCTATATAGGGTCGTCATTAAATGTTTACTGATCTTGTTTTGTTTTTTCAATCACACGTAACAATCTACCTCACTTTTCTATTTATACTCGGGTTACTGATTGGTAGTTTTTTAAATGTCGTAATTTACCGACTACCTATTATGATGCAGCGCGACTGGCGCAATGAATGCCTTGATTTTTTAGATCAACCGCCTGAAGCCGAAACCGAAAAGTTTAACCTGAGCCTCCCTCGTTCACGTTGTGTTGAATGTGATCATGCGATTAGCGCTTTGGAAAACATCCCCATTGTTAGTTATCTGGCACTGCGTGGAAAATGCAGGGAATGTAAAACTCCGATTTCGATGAGATATCCTATGGTAGAGTTATTCACAGGCGTCATTTCTCTAGCCATCGGTTGGCATTTTGGCGTTAGCATTCAGGCTCTGGCAGGTTTGTTTTTTAGTTGGTGCTTGATTGCTGCGAGCGGTATTGATCTCGGCCACAAGTTGCTCCCAGACACCATCACTTTACCTCTAATGTGGCTCGGTATTCTACTATCGCTCTTCAATGTCTTTATTGACCTAGAAACCAGTGTCATTGGCGCAATCGCTGGCTATCTATTTCTCTGGAGTGTATTTTGGCTTTTCAAGCTAGCCACTGGAAAAGAGGGGATGGGGCATGGCGACTTTAAATTACTAGCGGCTCTAGGCGCTTGGTGTGGGTGGGAAATGCTTTTAGTGATTGTGCTAACCTCCTCTATGATCGCTGCAATTATAGGTATTATGATGATAATACTTGGCAAGACGGAGCGAAGCACCCAAATTCCATTTGGCCCGTACCTTGCCGGGGCAGGATGGATCAGCTTCCTGTGGGGACCAGTATTACTCAGTACCTACCTCGGTATACTCTAAAAATCTTATGCTAAAAATAGGGCTTACGGGTGGAATAGCATCGGGCAAAACCCGAATAAGCAATTTATTTGGTCGATTAGAAACGCCAATTATTGATACTGATATCATTGGCCGAGAAGTTCTTGAGCCCGACCAACCCGCCTATCTGGAAATACTAAATCACTTTGGCGACAGCATAATGCTCGATGACGCTCAAATTGATCGGCGTAATCTAAGACAACGGGTATTTAGCGACAGCAGTGAAAAGCAATGGCTTGAATCAGTGCTTCACCCCATTATATTTGAACAAACCCAACAGCAGATAGCGCACCATAGCCAGGCCAAATATGTCTTGGTTGTCATCCCTCTCCTTTTTGAAACCGATTTTAGTATGCTCGTTGATCGTGTATTAGTCGTTGATTGTGGTGCTGACACCCAAATTAAAAGATTACTCCTTCGCGATAAAATCAGTATTACTCTGGCACAAAGAATGATCGATAATCAATGCTCA
>JBLHID010000086.1:0-12422 GCA_047615545.1 Polaribacter sp. | reverse complement strand
ACCTGAAATTAACCCTACTTGGAGTATTGTTTATTTCTCTTGATTTACGAAACAGAATTCTAGGGTCAGTATACCTATTAATTAAACAATAGGCAGTTAGGTGGACGATTGCAAAAGAACAACGAACAACCACTCCTCAACTAACAAGATACCACTACCCAATAGCTATACCATTTAGGCGCTATAGTTTAGCTACATATTGACAATTAATTTGGCAGGAGGCCATTAGTAAGAACGTATGAATGAGCCCCATAATCAATATCTTGCCGCACTTAGTGCTACTGACAGACATTACCGCCCCAAACCATTACGATTTATCAGTGCGTAAGATTTTTGATCAGGTAAAATAGCGCGCTTTTCGATCATTTCATTTGCTCGGGAAAGGTAATTTTAACAATAGATGCATGTTTGAGTACAACCAAAGGTTTTATGGGTATGAGTGACATTAATTCAATCAATGAAATGAAGCGCAGAAGAACCTTCGCGATCATTTCACACCCAGATGCGGGCAAGACGACTGTGACTGAGAAGTTACTTCTTTTCGGCAAGGCGATTCAGATGGCTGGCACAGTGAAGGGGCGTAAGGCTGCTCGTCACGCGACCTCTGACTGGATGGAAATGGAAAAGCAGCGCGGTATTTCGATCACGTCTTCTGTGATGCAGTTTCCGTATAAGGACTGCATGATCAATTTGCTCGATACGCCAGGACACGAGGACTTTTCGGAAGATACTTACCGCACGCTAACCGCTGTTGATTCGGCATTAATGGTTATCGATTGCGCGAAAGGCGTCGAGGAGCGGACTATCAAATTAATGGATGTCTGTCGCTTGCGTGATACGCCGATTATTACGTTCATCAATAAGCTTGACCGCGAAGGTCGCGATCCAATTGATTTACTCGACGAAGTTGAAGACGTGCTTAAAATTCGCTGTGCGCCTATTACCTGGCCCATTGGCATGGGTAAACGACTCAAAGGTGTATTCCACCTACTCAATAATTCGGTGCATTTATTTTCGCCTGGCGATAATGAAAAAGTCACATCTGGCGAAGTCATCGAGGGCCTTGATAACCCTAGGTTAGATGAAATACTGGGCTCTATGGCGAATGAGTTTCGAGAAGAGATTGAGCTAGTGCGCGGTGCGTCTAGTGAATTCGAGTTAGATAGTTATTTAAAGGGTGAATTGACGCCTGTATTTTTTGGCTCGGCTATCAATAACTTTGGCATGGCTGAGTTACTCGATGCCTTCAATTTTTATGCACCCGCACCGATGCCGCGCGCTACCCGTACTCGTGTGATTGAGCCTGATGAAGATAAGCTGACTGGTTTTGTTTTTAAAATACAGGCCAACATGGATAAACAGCATCGTGATCGTATCGCTTTTATGCGCATATGCTCTGGGAAATATACTCGCGGTATGAAGGTAAAGCATGTTCGTATCGGTAAGGACATGAAGATCCCCGAGGCCCTTACCTTTATGGCGTCTGATCGGGACAATGTGGAAGAAGCGCATACCGGCGATATTATTGGTATCCATAACCATGGCACTATTCGCATTGGCGATACGTTCAGCATGGGTGAAGAGCTTGCTTTTACCGGTATACCGAACTTCGCACCTGAACTATTCAGACGCGCTCGGTTAAAAGATCCATTAAAAATGAAAGCCTTGCAAAAAGGTTTATCCCAACTATGTGAAGAAGGCGCCACCCAGTTATTTAAGCCACTGGCTAATAATGATTTGATTCTCGGTGCGGTCGGTGTTTTACAGTTTGAAGTAGTCGCGCATCGGCTAAAAGATGAATATGGAGTCGAGTGCCTGTTTGAGCACGTTAATGTCAATACTGCTCGTTGGGTCACCTGTAGTGATGAAAAGAAGCTCAACGATTTCAAAAACAAACTGCGTGATCATCTGGCACTAGACCACTCTGGCGATTTAACTTACGTCGCGCCTTCAAGAGTCAACCTGACCATGACCCAGGAACGCTGGCCTGAAGTTGAGTTTCTGTCGACACGGGAACATGGTATTTACGATTAAGACTAGCTTTAGAACGGTTTGGTTACTGCTATTGATATGTACCAGCCAAGTGCTGGCGACACCCGTTGGATTAAACACTCGTGATCAAAACCCGATGTTTCAGGCTTATTACTTGCCTAGCATCGATTTACCGGGTATCTATTTGAAAGGGCATCAAGGCTGGCAAGTCTCTCACTCTGTTTATCTCACCAGCGTTTTTCAAAATACTAGTCAAGATAACGAAACACTCGTACTCGATGGCGAAAACTACCGATACGATTTCTCTATCGCTTACCAGAGAGACAAATGGCGGTTAGCGGCCGCTGTGCCGTTTATATTTAACGACGACGGAAGTTTCGATGCTGCCATAGAAGACTGGCACGACTTCGTCGGACTGCCACAAGGGGGTCGGCTGTCACGTCCACATAATCAACTAGAGATCGTTTACACTAAGAATGGAGAAACCTTTTTTAGCCAAACTCAGGCGACGAATGATATTGGTGATATTGCTGTCTCGTTATCCTATTCGTTCGCAAACTCGGATAAAAATCTCAGCGCAATTTCGTTTGCGATTGAGCTACCCACTGGCTCTGAAAAAAATATTTCAGGTAATGAAGCCGTCGATGTTGCGCTGTGGTTAAGCCGAGCCTATCAATCGTCGAAGCTAACTCGTCTATACGGTCTTTTAGGTGTCAGTTTGCCTGGCCAAGGTGGACAATTGGAGCGACTTCAAGAATCAGCCGTTTGGGTAGGTCAAATAGGCATTGAACACCTACTCTATCCAGACTGGAGCGCTATTGTTCAATTGGATGCTCATACGGCCTTTATTGAAGACAGCCAATTAAGAGCGCTGGGTAATTCAGTCCAAATTCAAATAGGCTTACGAGTGAATAAAATAACACAAGACCATGATATTGATTTGTTTTTCGCTGAAGATATTGTGGTTGGCTCTGCACCCGATATTACTGTCGGGGTTAGGCTTCACCGAAGTTATTAGGCCTGAAAGCCACTATTTTTAGAGACACTCTTATAGTGAAAATCGATCAACCAATTGATGATCGGGCTCAGGCTAATGGACTTTGCAATGTCAATTTTCGACACGGCCAATAACCTTGCGTTGTTACTGACCATGGTCAGGTAAACTAGAACACGGTCGAATCATGCCTCAGCATGATAGCTTCAGAAATATAGATACTGGAGAACTAATATGAAAAAAATACTGGGCACTATGACTTTTAGTGATCAGGTCAATCAGGCCGAAGCGCTGGCGATGATGACCCAGTTTAGCCAATCTGGCGGTCACGAACTTGACACCGCCTATGTCTATTGCGAAGGCAGAACAGAGACTATGCTGGGGGCTCTATTACCCGCTGCACAGCGCCAGAGAGTATTTCTGGCATCTAAGGTTCACCCCTGGAACGATCAGGGGTTACAACCTGATCAAGTTCAAAAGCAATTGAATGAAACGCTTTCGAGGCTTGATACAGACTATGTTGATTTACTCTATTTGCACTCTCCTGATCTTGATACGGCCGTCGAGTTGACCTTGGAGCGATGCTTCGAATTGTATCAACAGGGAAAATTCAAGACATTCGGACTCAGTAACTTTGCCTCGTGGCAGGTGGCTGAAGTCGTTGAAATTTGCCGTCGAAATGGCTGGATGCAACCGACTGTTTACCAAGGCATGTATAACGCGATGACACGGGATGTTGAGACTGAGCTATTCCCCTGTCTGCGACATTACGATATGCATTTTTATGCCTACAATCCGCTCGCTGGAGGATTACTCACCGGGAAACATCAATCCATCCAGTCGATGCCGGATACTGGCCGCTTCAGAGAAAATTATGGATATCGATCGCGTTACTGGAAGGATGACTATTTTTCAGTTTTAGATGACTTTCAACGCATTTGTGCTGATGTCGAGATAACCCCTGTTAACGCTGCGTTTAGCTGGCTGATCAATCATTCAAAACTTTCAGACGAGCTGGGAGACGGCATTATTTTGGGTGCGAGCAAAGTATCGCAATTGAGTGATAATTTGAGTGCGTTTAATCAAGGCCCATTGCACGAGTCGATACTCGAAGTGCTCGACCGAGGCTGGGAAGTCATCAAGCCTAATTGCTTTCGCTATTTTCGTCCGTAGCGTCATGCGTAACAAGTAGATTCATCTGAGTAGCTTTAGCCTCGAATATTTTGCCACCACTGCTCGAAGGCTGTCTCTTCAAAGGCCAGTACATCGCCAAGCCCACCACTCAGTTCCTGCCAGACGGGTAACGCAGTTTGTGACATGGAAATCACGAGTGGAATGCCTTCTGCGATGGTGAGTAGAATATCATCGATTAAGCCTTCTCCCCTTTGCTCCAAGGCACCGAACTTTTCGATTACGACTAAATCTAGTTGACTGTCGATAGCATCAGAAATAATACTCGATGTAGCCGTCAGCACTGAAGTATCAAGACCACAAATAGTGCCATTATCCCTTGGGCGTGAGATGGGTAGCTGTTCATTGGTGGCTATATTGATGGCATCAAGGCCGGCAATATTGCCCTCTGCATCGTAAATGGCTTTTTGTAGGATACCGCCGATACGGGTGTGGCTGGTTTTTTCCTTTTGTGCAAATTTGAATAATGCCATCCTATCTGCAGTATCGGCAGAATAGACCGCGGCGGCGAATCGAGTCGTTGTTTGTTCAGTCATCATGGGCGAGAGATTATCATAACCAATGGCCCAGGTGCATGTACTTGACCTAAGTCATTTGAATGCCATCTTACTTATAGATTTGGCCCATAGGTTTGACTCATCCGTGTGTTCTGTTGATGAAGCGCAAAGGAGATTGATCGCATTTGTGGCTATCTAGCGATTAATAGGTTGATCTATTCTGTCCTTTAGTCAATTCCATTGGAATTGCGAGAAAGACCCTGTTAGTTTAACTCCCCAAAAGGGTCGTTGTTTTTATGTCATTTAGACTGCATACATTTTTCCGTTGGTTGTTATTTTTGTGGGTCAAGGTGGAGGTATTCCCTAAGGATGCTTTGCCATTTGAGCTCGATAGCGCGCAACCTGTTCTCTATGTTTTAGCTGATCGCGGTTTAAGCGACCTGCTGGTACTCAGCCACACCACCGACTCACGCCGTTTACCTAACCCCCTCGATTCTCTATCCATTACGCCTGATGATCATTATCCATCGGTGTATTGCGTTACCTCACGCAATACGATGATGGAGTGGTTACAGCGTAGCAATCGTCAGTCCCATTTGTTGCAGGATGTGTTAAACGCTTACGGGGCTAGTGAACAACAGGATCTTCTAGTAGTACCTGTCTCGGTGTATTGGGGTCGGCCGCTAGCGAAACAAAAACACTGGTTGCAGGCTTTGTTTTCAGATACTTGGGCAGTGGCGGGACCTACTCGGAAATTTTTCACGCTATTAATACACGGCCGCTCGGCTAGACTAATTTTTTCTGAACCCTTGAGCTTTAAAGCTATCGCGAAGCAAAACAATCACTCTGCAGAAAAAATTCAGTCCTTCCTGACAACACAGTTACTACAACAACGAGAGGCGACATTCGGGCCTTTGGTTACGAGCCATAAAGTTTTGACCGCACAAGTCCTTGAAACCGCAATTGTGCAACAGTCGATTGAAAAAATGACCCTCGATGGCTCAGCAATTAACTCCGATAAAATTTTGGCTAAAGCTAAAGGTTATTGCACCGAAATGTTCGCCGACTGTACTCAAATTAGCATCGAATTAATGTTGCGCCTGTTGTCGATGTACTGGCGCCGCTTCTACACCCGTATGAATACTTTTAATATTGAAACGGTTAAGCAAACGGCCCTCACCCATCAAATTATCTATGTGCCCTGTCATCGTAGCCATGTCGACTATCTACTGCTGTCTTATGTCATTTATTTTGAAAACCTAGCCATCCCTTACATTGCGGCGGGTAATAACTTGAATGTACCTATCATAGGCCGAATTTTGCGTGGCGGCGGTGCGTTTTTTATTCGTCGCAGTTTCAAAAATAACCCACTTTATTCGTCGGTTGTGCGTGCTTATATTCAACAATTAATGGCGCAGGGTACGCCACTGGAATATTTTATCGAAGGGGGTCGCAGTCGAACTGGACGCATGCTTAAACCCAAACTAGGGATGCTTGATATGAGTATCGAGGGGTATATGAAAACGCAGGCCAGACCCTTGGCTTTTGTCCCTGTTTATATCGGTTACGAGAAACTGTTGGAAGGTAAGTCTTATTTGGGTGAGCTATATGGCGAGCAAAAACAAAGTGAATCTTTGTTTGGTATTGTTGGTGCTATCCTCAGATTAAAAGGTAGCTTTGGGGAAGTCACGACTAGCTTTGGTCGTCCCATAATTCTTGACCAGCTGCTCGATGAAAAACAACCCGATTGGCAACAACGAATCGCGGAGATTGATCAACGCCCACAATGGTATCGCGACATGGTTGCCTTGCTCGGGCAACGAATTATGTTTGGAATCAACCGTGCCTGTGTGATTAATCCTGTCAATTTGATAGCGACTATTGTTTTGGCAACGCCACGCCAAAGTATTGATATCCAGGCGCTGATTGATCAATCCGCATTTTTCACGCGGATGATTCATGCATCATCCGATTTTAATACACCCACGCCCGTCGACCTTCAACAAATTGAACGAATGGCGCAGCAAAAGTTGCTTCATATTCGTAAACACCCGTTAGGTGACATGGTTTACCTAAAACCTAAGGACGCAGTTTTAATGGGCTATTATCGAAACAATAGCCTGCACTCGTTGATTGTTCCGGCGATGATTGCCTGCTGCTTTATTAATACTCGACAACTCGAGATATCTCGCCTAACCAATATTGTTTTATTGATCTACCCTTTCTTGCAATCAGAGCTACAGTTGGAGTGGTCGGATGAGACGCTAAAACCGATACTCTTGCAGAGTATTTCAGCTCTAGTCGCTGAGGGTGTTTTGATTCGATCTGAGGACTCGCTGAGACGTCCCGACCGTAGCGATCCCAGTTATATCCATTTGAATCAGATCGGCATGGTTGTTCAGCCGATATTAGAACGTTATTACATGACTTTTATCGTGCTATGGAAGTCGACCGAAGCCCCAATGAATGAAGCGGAACTTGAGCAACGGTGTCATCTGATAGCCCAGAAGATTTCGATGCTGCATGGTATTAATTCTCCCGACTTTTTCGACCGATTACTATTTAGAGATTTCATCAAATGTATGATTAAGCTCAACTATTTAGTGAAAAACGAGCAAGGCGCTCTGGTTTTTTCTGCGGACTTCGAGCTTATCAACCTAGACACTAGAAGTTTGCTTAGTATTGATGTACGTAACAGTATTATAACGTTGGTTAGTCGTCATCATTAGGCTCATGGTAACGACTCTATAATCGAGATGTGTTGCGACTTAGCGGTTGTTTCACTTTGCTTGATTAAAGTTCGTCATACTAAAACTCGCTTTACTGAAACTGGCTGTATTTAATCTTTTCCTGTGAACGACCGAATTTTTCGTCGTTCCTGTTTATTCGGTTTGTGGTCACTTTGTGGCCGTGCCAACGCTGCAAGCTTTCGTTGTTGGGCCTGATGTTCGCGTAATACTTTACTGGCGTCGGTCTCCAGGTATAGTAGTTGGGCGATTTGAGCCGAGCCACGTTTGTCGCCCAGTTGCTGCACGACCACTTCAAAACGTTCGACGCCACGAATAATTTCAAAACAATCGCCAATTTTTACTGAACGTGAGGATTTGACTCGTTGTCCCAACAAATGCACTTTGCCACCACTCACCGCAGCGCTAGCCAGTGCTCGTGTTTTGTAAAACCGTGCTGCCCAGAGCCATCGATCTAGTCTGGTTTTATTTTGAAAGTCGGGCATGTTTTTGTACTTAAGCGTTAGTGGTCGGTGTCACCGGTTGGTGTAAGATATCGATTTCAAACTGCGTCTTTTAAAAGAGATCTAACTCCCTCATAAGAATATCAGATTTTTGGCTTATAGATAAATACGATCGATCAGTCAGCGAAAAGTACGGCGCAAGGATCGAAGGTTTTTTATTCGACTAAAATTGAATAGCGACTAATGGCATGGATCGTTGATGCATGCGGGTGGTGGCTCCGAGTCGATACCCGACAGCCTGAAGCGTTGTTAAGGTCGTCGTCCACCTCACCCGATGTGACCTGAATAGGCACAGCGGGCGGGTGACGAGTAGATTGAAAAGCCGATGTGTTATTTTGCTATGGATACCAGCATTTTATTGAGTTTGGCAACAAAACTAGCGGGATCTTCAAGTTGCCCACCTTCTGCCAATAATGCTTGGTCGAATAATATATCGGACCAGTCGTCAAACTTCTTCTTCGTTTTTTCAGCATCCATTTTTTTCACAATCGGATGATCAGGGTTGATTTCCAAAATCGGCTTCGAGGATGGCATCGCATGACCCGCTTCTTTCATGATACGTTGCATGTGCATCGCCATGTCCTGCTCATTAAGAACAATACAAGCAGGAGAGTCAGTCAGACGACTCGAAACACGGACTTCTTCGACTTTTTCATCAAGCGATTTCTTGATCCGCTTGACGAGTTTTTCCGATGCTTTAACCTTTTCTTCCTGTTCTTTTTCCGAATCTTCATCCTTGCCTAAATCAAGCTCTCCTTTGGCGACCGACTGTAGTTTCTTACCGTCAAACTCCATCAAATGAGACGTCAACCATTCGTCTACTCGGTCTGATAGCAAAATAACTTCAATGCCTTTCTTTTTGAATATTTCAAGATGTGGGCTATTTTTAGCCGCTGAGTATGAATCAGCAGCAATGAAGTAAATTTTGTCCTGACCCTCTTTCATGCGCGAAATATAGTCATCAAGGGAGACTGTCTGATCATCTGAATCATTATGGGTTGTTGAAAAACGCAACAATTTGGCGATTCTTTCACGGTTAGAAGTATCTTCAGCAGGGCCTTCCTTCAATGCTTTACCGAATTCTGTCCAAAGCTTTTGGTATTTTTCAGGATCGTTTTTGGCAACTTTTTCCAACATACCAAGCACTTTCTTAACTGAACCAGTGCGGATGCTGTCGATCACTTTGCTACCTTGCAAAATTTCACGCGAGACATTCAGCGGTAGGCTATTAGAGTCGATTAAACCACGCACAAAGCGCAGGTAGCGTGGCATTAATTGCTCGGTATCTTCGAGGATGAAAACGCGCTGTACATACAGTTTGATGCCGTTACGGGTTTCACGGTCGTATAAGTCAAACGGTGCGCGTGCTGGGATGTACAATAAAGAGGTGTACTCGTTGGTTCCTTCTACTCGGTTATGACTCCAATCGATTGGATCTTCGTAATCGTGCGCAACGTGCTTGTAAAATTCTTTGTATTCTTCTGCTTTAATGTCTGACTTGGCACGAGTCCATAGTGCTGATGCCTGATTAACTGTTTCTTCTTCGACAACTGTCTCGCCACCTTCTTCCGCAGCTTCAGTTGTTTTGTCCATCACAACAGGAAAGTCGATATGGTCAGAGTATGACGTGATAATCGAACGTAGTTTCCAGTCATTCAAAAATTCGTCTTCGCCTTCAAGCAGCTTAAGGACGATTTCCGTGCCACGTGTCGCCTTGTCGATCGACTTAATATCGTATTCGCCCTTTCCTTTAGAAATCCACTCGACACCTTTGTCGGTAGAGTCGGCAGCCTTTCGAGTTCTTAATGTTACTTCCTCAGCAACAATGAAAGAGGAGTAAAAACCAACACCAAACTGACCTATTAAGTTGGCATCACTTTTTTGATCGCCGGTAATCGATGCGAGGAATGCCTTAGTACCCGATTTGGCGATAGTGCCAATATTATCGATTACTTCCTCTCGGGTCATACCAATGCCATTGTCGCTAATGGTGATGGTACCTTGCTCTTTATCAAAGCTGACTTTCACTTTTAGTTCAATATCATCTTCATAGAGACTCGCATTCGATACCGCAGTAAATCGTAATTTGTCACAAGCATCGGATGCATTAGAAATAAGTTCGCGCAGGAATATTTCCTTATTCGAATATAGTGAGTGGATCATTAGATCCAATAATTGGTTTACTTCAGTTTCGAAACCGCGAGTTTCTGCATTGGCTGTTACTGACATGCTTAAATTCCCCTATAAACATTAAAGATAAAAATAATTGATGGCGTCAATATGAGGTTGGTAACGGTTAGTTTCAAGGCTTATGCCACGCAAAAACCCTATTTTTTAGCTGTATATCGGGTTGGTAAAACTTATCGTTAAATCCCCGCGATTTGTTTGCGTAGTTTTCTGTTCTTTCGTCAGCAGTGTGAATATGTTTGTAAAGAGGCAAAATTAGAACATAGCCTAGATTTCGAGTATTGGTCTGCTTACACTATTCCCAACATCAAGCAATGGTCGTTTCTAATCAATCAATTCTTGGGCGCTAAACTACCGACAGCTGGTTCTCGCCGACGACTATTTTACGGTGAATTAAAGCCACAATTGCTGGATACTGCGGTTCAATAAAGCTCGGCGAGCTGGATCTTTTGTGATCTTTAGCAAGCTTTCATATATTCGCCTAGCGTCATCTGTAAGCCCTGATTGCTGCAGACATTCGGCGGCGTTATATCGGGCGGTTTGCGCCCAGGGGTCCATCGTTGCAGCGCCAGGCAACATGGCTGACTGCAAATAGAGTAATGCGGCCTGGTCAAATTTCTTCATTCCTTTGTACGAATCGGCAATCCAAAACAGTATCTCGCGGTGCTGCCTTGGGTCTATTGAGGCACTTAGTAATTGATGGAGGAGTGGTATGGTTTGGGTGTGTAGCTCAACCGTTTGCATATCAAATAGAACTTGCAGTATGCGGTCCGTATTTTGAGTACTGACTTGTTTATACTCAGCGATCAACCCCTGCATGATCTGACTGCCTTCATCGTATCGACCACCTAGAATAAGTACTCTGGATTGCCGTAACTGCCAACTGAATCGACTGCTGCCTTCAGGATAACTGGTGAGGCCTGACATCAGTCTGGTAGCTTCATCAATGTCGGCTTTCTTTAATGCCAGATCAACTAATTGGTATCTGATATTGGGTGGTATTTTTCCAGCGTTGGCGAAGGTTTTACTCCGATTAAAGAGCTGGTCGAGTAAGTTTTGTTTTGTTTCGGCTGCCTCACCAAAGCTATTCAGATAACCTTCCGCTGCTTGGCGCACTAATGTTGCATCTGTGCTATTGACTATCAAGGATGAAAACAATGAACGCGCTTTAATTGGTGTTACTTTAATAACATTGTAGGCTAGCTCTAACCACTTTTCGTCGTCACCTATTAATAGTTCAGCTCGGTTGCCTACTAGGTATGCATATTCTATATAAGCATCCCATAAAGTGTCTGGGGCTAGTTTAAACAGCACTAGAGATGAATGGTGTCCAATTTGGAATAATCCTTCGAGGGCGACAACTCTATCAACCAATGACAACTGTTCGGCCGCAAAGAATCTCAGCGCCGCTAGTGTCGCTAATTCATCATCACTAATGTTGGGGTTTTCCGTTTTAGGCGTGATCAACCGCCTTAAATCATTGGCCGTTATCTGTTTAGCTTTCAGCTGGGCTAATAAATACGTCGCTTTTGCCTGCCAGCTATCTAGCCCTTTCAACAACTGCATTGCGAGTTTATAACGTTCGGCCTGGATAAGAACTGTTGCCCGTAATATTAACCAGTCAGGGGTCTCGTCCTCGAAATCTTGACCAAACCGCAACATTGCCGCCTGAGCATCTGCCAGCCGATTATCTTTAATGTAACTAATAATAATCTGGCGCCGCCAGGTTTGTTGCTCGACATTAGAATCTGAGACAGTTTGCCATAGCTGTTGGCGCAATATTTTACGCGCAGTCGCCGTTTGGTTGAGTTCCAAATAGGCGTCTATTCGATGCGCGGTGGCCTGATTCTTAAATTGAATGGGTAAGTCATCGGGCAAGCGTTCGATTCGAACTATAAGCTCATCCCACTGCTGCCATTTGCTCAATATCGCATAGCGTTCCTGCTCCCATAAAATCCACTCGTAGAGGTCGACATCAACCTTGGGTTGCGTCTGGTCAAGCATTTTTAAGGTTAGTGCAGGTGCACCAGAGGAGGAAATGTTTTTTAACAAGTCGAGGCGTTCATTGGCCCAGCTGATTTTAATACAACAAACCAGTAGTACCAAGACAAGTGAAATTGATCGAATCATATGCATCATCATAATAGAAACATACGCATCATCATACCTGCGCATCCATGCGCCCGCGACATACGACCGCCATGGATGGCGGAAGTGCCGTTTTTGCAGGAGCATAAAAATGGCCCATCGTCCTGAACATCGTCACTCCTGCGCATCCATGCGCTCGTGACATACCGTTCATCCTGAACAT
>JBLHID010000085.1:0-12484 GCA_047615545.1 Polaribacter sp. | reverse complement strand
CTTTATTTTTCAGATCATTCCCATCCATCCGCGTGAGAATCTTCAGCTACAATTAATTCAGCCAACTAACCTGAGACGACGCAGCGTCCGAGCTGGGTACGAGGTATTGAAACAACCTTCGTTTTGAGACGACTATTTCACTCTGTCTAATTTTATCAGTATTGGCCTTAAAACTAGCCCGTTTGATTCAAATCGCTTTAAACAAAATCCAATTGAAAGCTTTCCGGCAACGTCGAAGGGCCTACGTCATACCTTGTTCAATAGATCAATTGTCCTATCGTGTGCTATTTTTGCGGCATACCGATTAAAGGTATCGATGGTGTAGCAAAAAACTGACGCGCCCAGCATAGATGAGGTACTTTTCACTAGCCAGCAAGTTTAGCAATGTCCCACATCGGTACAAAAATACCCAACGCTAGCACCAATACCATACCGCCTATTACGACGTAAATCAGTGGCTCAAGCTTGTCAGACAGGGTTTTAACATCGTAATCGACCTCTTCCTCATAGAAGCCAGCGATAAAGGTCATCATTTCTTCAAGATTTCCAGCCTCTTCCCCAACCGCAAACATTTGCATAACCACCGGTGTAAACATGGCTGTTTGAGTTGCTGAACGAGTTAAAGTGTCGCCCCGCTCAATGCCTTCCCTCATACTATCAACATGGTTCGAAATGTACTTGTTGCCGATAGAGCGAGAGATAACACCCATCGCCTGTACAATCGGAACGCCAGCACCATAGGCCATTGCGAAAGAACGAGCGAAACGCGCCATAAATGCGCGGTGTAATATACTACCGATTACTGGTGCGTTGATTACCAATTTGTCCCACCATAGCCTTCCTGCCTGAGTGTTTATGTACCGTTTAAATGCCACGAAACTTCCAATTATTAACGCCAGGACATACATCCAATAGTTAATAAAAAACTTAGACATCGTCAATAATAATAGCGTTTGCCACGGAAGCTCCAAACTATTGGCCTCAAAAAATGAGGCGAATTTCGGTATGACAAACAAGTTAACAATCACCATGGCAATGCTGATCGCAATCATAACCGTTGTTGGATAGCGCAGCGCAGTCGAGATGTTGTTCGATATTCGTCTGTTTCTATCGATATACTCGCCCATTTGATCAAAAGCTTCATCGAGTCGCCCAGTTTTTTCACCGATCTGCATCATGCTGATATAGAGATTCGAAAACACTTTTGGATGCCGCGCACAAGAGTTGGAGAGGTCACGTCCAGAATCCAACTGTTCTAGAACATCATGGAGCGCTTTGATCAATAATCTATTGTCGATTGATTCCAAAATGCCGGCGATGGCTCGTGTAATGGGTATGCCTGCCCGAATGAGCGCACTCATTTGTCGCGTGAACATGAGCTGCTCTTCGATACTGATAGTGTGCAAATCGAATTTGTCTTTTATCGCGACCAGTACGTCCACTGATTCTTTCTTTTCGATAATTGAAATGGGAATAACACCACGGTCCATTAGCATGGCGGCGATTGCAGACTCGCTAGCACCTTCACTTTTGCCGTCAACTATTTTGCCGTTACTACCGCGACCTTTATAGGTGAAGTTAGGCATATTTAATCATCCATATCCAATGTCGGAGGTTCTTCAAAAGTATCTTCTTTGACCGCCCCTGCGAGACGAAATATTTCATCGATAGTGGTCAATCCAGCTATCGCATGCCTGTGGGCAACATTCACTAGCGGCTCGTAACCAGGGGCCCGGGGCGCCGCATTCACAAAACCCTGTGAGTCGCCATCACGCAGCGCTTCTGACAACTCGCTATTGATGTCGAGTAATTCGTATACGCCCATTCGACCGTGATAACCATCCTCGCCACACTGCTTGCATCCGCGGCCTTTTTTGTATTGATGATCGGCTACATTTACCTTTAACTTAGCCAGTAACCAACTTGTCTCAAACAAGTCTGGAGTGTAGTCCTCAATGCACGTTTTGCAAATTTTTCGAACCAGTCGCTGGGCTATAATGGTTCTTAATGTGGTGGCTAATAAATAGCCTTCGACACCCATGTCCATTAATCGTGTAACGGTCGAAACGGTGTCATTAGTATGTAATGTCGACAGGACTAAATGGCCTGTCATTGCCGCGCTGACACCTATTTCAACTGTTTCAGCGTCGCGCATTTCGCCGACCATTATAATGTCTGGATCCTGCCTTAAAGCGGTACGTAAAACAGTGGCAAAGGTTAGGCCTATTTTGGTATTCACTTGCACCTGATTGACCCGGCTAAGGCGGTATTCGACCGGGTCTTCTACCGTTATTATTTTGGCTCCTGGCTTATTCAGTTCTGATAGTGCTGCATACAATGATGTTGTTTTACCACTACCGGTTGGCCCAGTGACCAGTATCATGCCATTCGGTAAGTGAAAGTTTTTGCGAAAACGACTTAATAAGTCAGGTGGCATACCTAGCTTTTCGATGTCCAGCGCACCTTGAGTTTGATCGAGTAATCGCATAACGATGGACTCACCATATTGCACTGGCATGGTCGATATACGTACATCAATTTGACGATTACTGACCACCATATTAAAACGCCCGTCCTGAGGTAAACGCTTTTCTGATATGTTTAAGTCGGCCATTAACTTGAGCCGTACAACAATCGCTGGCGCAATGCGCGTTTCTTTCATTACTTGTTCGTTCAAAACGCCATCAATACGCTGACGTATTCGAATGACGTTTTGATCTGGCTCGATATGAATATCCGATGCCCCGACTAACACCGCATCTTCAAAGATGGATTGAAGCAAATTTGCAACTGGCACATCCGTCATTTCGGTTTGTTGCGGGTCAGTTAGGTCGCCCACACTATCGGACAGGTCTTCACCTAGCGCTACGGCCAGCTCACTAATTTTTTCGGTTCGGCGATAGACCAGGTCGAAGTTTTCCTTCAGGGCGACTTCGCTGACAATGGCTTGTTTTATGGGTTTATTGAGCTTTCCTTGAATTTCGTCGAGTGCATAAAAATCGGCGGGGTCAGCCATACCAAGCAAATAGTAACTGCCTTCATCTGATAGCACCATGGCCCGATAACGACGAGCGATGGTCTCCGGTAGCAATCTGGCAATATCGTCATTGTAGTGATAGTTATTCAGATCAACGAGTGGAATATTGAGCTGAGTGGACAATGTTTGGAGCATGCTTTCTTCGTCGATCATGCCTAGGTCGACCAGCGTCTGGCCCAACTTTTTTTCTACTTTCTTATTTTCTTGCCAAGCAAGCTTGAGTTGATCTACGGTGATCAAACCGTTGTCGACGAGCAATTCGCCCAATCGTCTTTTTTTAACGAAAGCCATTAATTGATTACCTTCTCGAGTATTTTGCTTCGTTGTTCGACAAACGCTGTCAGTTTTTCGTTTAAGCCACCTTGTTCGATCGCAGAGCGATAAGCCAAGAGTGCCTCTCGCAGGTTGGCATTGTGCTCCTCAGATAAACCAAGTGCTATCCAGTTTCTAGACTGCTTAGCCTCGATCTGAAGTGATTGCCGGTAGAAGTCAGCTGCCAATTCATGCTGATCAAGGCGTTGATAACTGGCACCAATCAACGCCAGTTGCACCGCATTCAAATCATTTTGAATCTGAAAAAAGTCGATGACACGCTGATAAGCTTTTAGATGGAATAGTGACTGAGCGAGCCTAGTCTTAAATATGAGGTGTTTAGGATAGCGCTTCATAGACGCCTTTGCCAATTCATTTAGACGATCTAGTTTTTTATTGCGCTCGTAAACATTCACCAAAGTCTCTCTAGCTGCTAAATCTTGAGTACTGTCGAGCAAACCCAATAGCAAAGATTCCGCTAAATTAAACCGTCGTTGCTTCATTAAATTTTGTGCTTTTACTAATTTTCTAACACTGTCGGCGTCGGTATCTCTCGATTTTATTACCAGCTTGACTACCTTAAGCTCAATATCGGCGCGGTCATCATTAATTCTTAATATCGTGTCATTCGACGTGGTTACTATATCGTTATTGACCGGTCGAGTTGTTTGAGCGGAAACCACGGCCACTATTTCTTTAGGTTCGGGTAGTTTGCTTAATGTGATTGCCCAGACTATTTCCTCACCCAGCTGTTTTTGCCAGGTTACTACCGAAACGCCGGCCACAGTAATGAGATTAATATCAATTCCACCTGCTTTAGCTGTCATCGTGAACTGCTTGATCCAACGACTATCACGAATTACTGGTGCAACAATGTCGCTGTCGATATCTTTAAGATGGTATACGACGCCATTTTCACTTCGTTCCTTAACATAAGAAACTACTTTTTCACGCAACGAGAATTCTAGGCTAATGGCTTCATTCGATTCTCGAAATTGCGTACCAATAATCTGATTCCCTTGTTTTTCGGTACCTTCTATAGACAAATATTCAGATACAGTAGTGGCTTTAATGGTTGGATCGTCATTAATCAAAGCCTCACTAGAGACACTATCAATTACTGCATCGGTATCATGTATCGATGTCTGATAAACCCAAAATACAAGGCTAATAGCCACCAGAAAAAGGAACCCCAAGAGGCCCCATAAAGATTGTCGTGATTTCAATTTCGGTGCCGCTGCAGTGCCTGTTGATGCAACCCCGATTGGAGTAAATTGACTGGAGCGTAACTCCAAGTCTTTCAGCACATCATTAATAATACTCATACGTACTGACTGATGATTGCGGCCATTACCAATAAAATGCCAGACATGGCTGTTTGGAACAATTTTCCTTTTGGGAACGTGCTAAGACCTGAAGCTAGCTGGCAATCAAGCGCCGCAGCTTTGATTTGTTTTTCGCCAACATAAAAATCGCCTTTAGCATAAGACTGCATCATTGCCTTATTGCCTAAAATATTAATGATACGTGGCACACCCTGACTTATCTTGAACAGCAATTTCATCGCTTTGGCATCGAATAGTGGTGGCCCTATATATCCAGCCGATCGTATCCGATAATGGAGATATGACTGCATGGAGAATTCATTGAGTGGCTGCAAATGATAAGCATGCATGATTCTTTGCCGTAGTTGGCGAATACTCGGTTCAGCCAGTCTGTCGTCGAGTTCTGGTTGCCCAAAGAGAATTATCTGCAACAGCTTTTCTTTTCCGGTCTCAAGATTACTCAATAACCGAATCACTTCGAGGCTTTCTTTGGGGATTGACTGCGCTTCATCCAAAATAATAACTGTGGTTTTATTGTTTTTGGCTGAGTCGATTAGATACTGGTTGATACAGGCAAGATAATTGTGATTTTTAAGCTTGTCCGAAATTCCCATTTCAGCTAGTACGGCATCGAGCAGGGCATTACTGTTCATATAGGGGTTAGGGATATAAACGGTATTGTATTTCCCATCAAGCGCGTCGAGTAGTTTTCGACACAAAAGTGTTTTGCCCGTTCCGACTTCACCTGTTAGTTTGATGAAGCCATCGCCTGATTTAATCGCAACCAGTAAAACATTGAGCGCTTTCTGATGAGTCACACTCTGATAGAAAAAATCCGTATCCGGTGTCAGACTAAATGGCTTCTCTGTGAGGCCATAATATTGCTGATACATGAATCCTCCCTATTTGTTGTCTCGGCTATCTTTCAGCTGCCTAATTCTAGTAGTGCTGCCGCCAATATAGTCCGACCAGGTTTTATTACTATCCACAACAATCGGACGGAGCAGAATAACCAATTCGCTGCGAATATTAGTTGATTTCTTTTGCTTGAAAAGGTTGCCTAATAGCGGAATACTGCTCAACCCAGGCACTCCACCATCGTCGTTGCTGGTACTATTTTGCATCAAACCACCAATAACGACAACCTGACCATTTTTGGCTCTGACGACAGAATCAGATTCTCGCACCGTGCTGAAGGCCAACGGCAGTTGTTGAGTCTGACCGCCAACGGTAATCACTTTAATTTGTTCGACCACTTCACTCACACTAGGATGCACATGAAGAATTACATCATCATTTCCACTAATCTGCGGTGTCACATCAAGCGCAATACCAGAGAAAAATGGTGTCAGGGTGACGTCGGGTGACGTCGTTGTGCTAGATGAATTGGAAGATGTGCTGGATGAGATATTGGTAACAAAAAATGCATCTGAACCTACTTTTATGACTGCTTTCTGATTGTTGACCGTTGAAATTCGTGGGCTCGACAGAACCTGTACCTCACCTTGTGTGCTTAACAATCGAATCAATCCGGCAAAACCAGAAGATGAACCACCAGCTGCAAACAAATTACCAGCGGCAGGATTTGGCAATATTGACGCAGAAATCGCATTCGCAGCAAGAATGCCTGCTGCTGAACCAGAGTCGACACCAGCCACACCTATAAAATTCCCGCCAGTTCCCCCAATCGCGGTCCAGTCAATACCTGATTGAAAGCTATCGTTGAGCTTCACTTCAATAATTTTTGCCTCGAGGATGACCTGACGCTGCAGGCTGTCTTGTGCATCGGCTAAATAGGCTTCAACGTCACGTAGTTCTCCCGGCATTCCACGTACAATAGCCAGACCTGCAAGCGGGTCGACAACTACCGAGCGTCCTTCGCCATTGCCAACGATCGCGACAATGGTTCGTTGCAGTCCAGACCAAAAATCTGCCTCCATCGATGTTTTAATGCTACTGGACTTAGAGGTACTCGAGGTTGTGCTCGATGACGAACTACCGCTATCACTGCTATCACTTGATGTTGAGCTGCCAAGTTGACCAGAGCTCACCGTCATCAGTGATTCTCCAGAGCGATTAACATTGAGATAATTCACCTCAAATATTCTTGACTGAATTCTCGCAGGTAAAACAATATACCCATTGGTAGACGCTTTGAATTCGTAGCCATAGACTTCACGTGACAAATTCATGACCTCGAGTACTGTGACATTCTTAAGGTCTAGTGATATTTCGCCTATAACACTGGGATGAACCACCATATTGATACCAGTATCCTTCACCAGGCTCATAAAAAATAATTTGGCTGGCGCATTAGATACAGATATATCGAAAGCTACGTCGTGTTCTGTGACGACGACCAGGTCGGTTATGCTGGCCGATCCAGGTATTAGTTCATCTAGTATATCGGATGATGGCATCTCAGCTTCAGGTATGGCCACCTCACTAGCCGCCAGCAGCTCATCACTGATCGCTTGTTCAATCTGCTGAGTGGGGGGAATATGTTGAGGTGACGCACAGGAAGCTAAAAATCCAATGCATACAATGAGGAAGTATATTTTCTGGATCATCATTTTTCCTTGGCCATAGTTTGCGACACGACAGTTTTCCTGATATTCGTGGATTTGCTTGAAATACGCAGGTTAATGGTCTTTCCATTACTAATTAAACGCGCGCTATTTTTTTTGATGCTTACAAGCTTGGCACCATAAATCTTGTCACCAACAGTGAGCATTTTATCATCAATAATCGCTATTTTTCGAGTTGCCGAATACAAAATCGATGTTAGTTCTAGTGTTTTTGTTTTTTTCCACTTTCCTTGACCAGTAGCAACCTTCGGCTTGTTTAGATTCTTTGCCTGTTGGTATTTTTGTATCGCCACCGCTGGTGGGCGCATCGGATTATTGACCGAGACATCTTTTGCTTGAGCCGTCAAAAGCATTGGCTGAGTTAGCCATACTAATAGTATGGCGAATAGATGCGGCCTATACACCGACCCACTCCTTTCTCGTGCTTAAGGTCGAAATCACGACTTTAACATTGATAAGCGGGTAATCATCTCTGGAAATTTCGATTTCTTCCCAAATGAGCTTCCAATCGAGAGATTCCAACGATGTCATGTAAGTTAAGATGTCCTCATACTTGCCAGAAAGCTTTACTTCCAATACATGTCGATAAATACCATCACTACTTTCTTCCCCTTCTTTAGGCTCGATAGCCGGTTTGATCTCTCGGCGCTTCAGGCTTAATAACTTAAGCTTTGATTCTTTATACACCAATCGCGACATGAGTTGAAACATCTCTTCAGGGTCAACGAGTTCGCTCGCCTTTAGTTGGAGCTGCTCCTCGATAATCACTAGTTCTTGCTGTAATCGCGCTAATTGATCTTCCTTATCCTTATGCACTCCAGCTTCCAAGCGCACCTTAATTTGCTGAATTGATAGCTGTGCGGTACTGATTTCCGCCGTTACTCGATTGTTATCAACCACCAGCATTTCAATTTTTGCCATCATGGGGGTTGCAAAAAAGTGCCACCAGGAAAGGCCCGCCACCGCCAAGATAGTTACCCCAAACAGAATCCGCTCACGAATACTCAGTGTATTAAACTTATCGGCACTTTCGTTATAAATGTTATTCGCCATATCGTTATCTACTAAAAGCCTCTTCAGTCGCTATAGTGAAGTCGACTTTCCAATCTGTATCAGGTTTTCGCTCTAATTCGAACAACTGAAAACGTTGCCCGCGGAACACCACTTCTTTACTGAAGTTGGCGAAGTAGCTAGGAATCAAATCAGCGCTCAGCGCGCTGCCTTTTATTTTCACAAATGAGTCCGATAGCAAAATCTCATCCAACCAAACATCATCAACCTGCAAATTAGACAATGATCTCAGATAAGAGGAGAACCCTTTCCCGGAGCCAAACTGATTGCTTTCAACAAATTTAATAACCTGTTTTCGAACTCGTAACAGCTTCGTTATATCCGTCACTAAATCTGTTATATGGTCATTGGGTAGCTTTAGATTGAGTTCAGCAGCGACTATCGTTAATTCGCTATTAATCGAAGATTGACTGGCCTTTAAACTCTGATTTTGTTGCTCCGAATCATTCAAATCAGACCCAATTAGGTACGACCAACCTGCGATGCCAAATGACATGAGCAGCAGCAATATCAATACATGGCCAGCGGATGCAAATAGGCTAGCTTCTTTGAACTGACCCTGATAGAGGTTGATTTGTTGAGTTATCATCGCTCGATACCCCTTAACGCTGCACCGTACGCGTGAAAGCAATGCAAATCCAGAGCATTGGCTGCTTCGGCTTCCTCTGAGTCGCTCACAATAACAAAATCGATATCAAAATTGGTTTGGCTTTGTAGATACGTGGCCATTTTTTCAGTGGCCGCAACTTGAGGAAATATGAGTAATTTTGATATCGAGCCGAGACCATAGTAACTTTCAAAATAATCTGTCGAACGCTGTATCTTGAGCAACAAAGATTCATAGGTCGATTCATCGTTAGCGGCCACTACTGTGAGCTGACTTGTGCCAATTTTAAAGTCGCGCGAAACATACAAATCCGTATCGTGGTAAATATTGAGGTAATCAGAGGATTCAGTCAGCGATAAGACTGCTAGCGTTTCACCTGCGGCTTGTTGAACATGGTTAAGGTTAGCACCGACCAAGCTAGTGATATCGATAGCCACCAATTTTAGACCCGTTGATTTAATACACTCAACATAAGTTGCAACTGTCGACTGTTCCGCTGTAACAACATTCACTTGCTGTGTATTGTTTGTAATCGAGACCGGTATCGAATAGAAATCCAGCACCACCGAGCTAATTTCGTAACTAATCAAATCCTTGATACGCCAGGTTAAGGCTGAAACTAGTTCAGCACCATCTGCGTCGGGCTTTTCAACTTGATAAATATTAAAATCATCTGCCGACATTAAGCAGACACAGTTGCATTTTTGTAAATCATGGTGATGCACCCATTTCCGCAGTGCCATCGCCTGAGCCTGCTGCCCAACTGCTGGTAAAAAAATACTACTAAGCAAGCGCCCTGGTTGTTTGTTACCAGTCTGAACTTGAGCGATAGCCACGCCCGCTGGCTGGAATTCAACCCCAATTTGTTTGTCATCATTCACTGACGAAAATAGGTTCACCGCACCGCCCTTTCCATTTATTAGTTGGAGGAGTATAAGCTTTGGTTAAAAAGCTGTCTGAAAAGATTATTGTTATTCTAGAGTTCCCTTAAGTATCCATTCACAACTTATTGTCATGATAGAATATTTTAGCTTATAGTTCTCATTTAACAAGTTATTATCACAAATATGCTCCACATCGCCCTTTTCGAACCCGAAATACCACCAAATACGGGCAATATCATCCGGCTAGCGGCCAATACAGGCTGCAAGTTGCATTTGATCGAACCACTCGGATTCGAGCTTGATGATAAACAGCTAAGAAGGGCAGGGCTAGACTATCACGAATGGGCTGAGATCGCATTGCATCGATCGTACAAAGACTTTATAAAGAACTGTGACTTCAATCAGTTATATGCATTTACGACAAAAGCAAAGCAGTCCTATAGTGACGCCCGGTTTGAGCGAGGCGATGTGCTTCTTTTTGGACCTGAGTCGCGTGGGTTACCAGCAGGTGTGTTAGATTCACTGAGTAGTGACCATAAACTGCTCATCCCAATGGTTAAAGATTCAAGAAGTTTGAACTTATCGAATACTGTTGCTATCGGGGTTTATGAGGCGTGGCGTCAACTTAACTTCAGCTAGGGAGTTGGAGTTAAACGCCATTAGTTTATTGACTAAGCTCTGAGCGCTGAGGTCGATCTTCTAGCGCTTTGACGGCATCGTGAGGATTTTTATTGTCGTACAAAACATGATAAGTCTGCTCCATAATGGGCAACTCTATCGACATTGCCTGCGCCATCAAGTAGATCGCTTTGGTTGCCCTCAAACCTTCTACGGTTTGCTTTACATCAACAACCGCCTGCTCAACTGTTTTACCCTGTCCAATTGCCAAACCAAACCGCCGATTTCGACTTTGATCATCAGTGCAGGTCAAGATTAAATCTCCCAGCCCCGCTAGCCCCATTAGCGTCTCCTGCTTTGCACCCAGCTTTTTGCCAAGGCGCATTACTTCAGCTAGGCCTCTTGTCATTAATGCAGCTCGAGTATTCGCACCAAAGCCCAATCCATCTGCGGTGCCGACTGCAATCGCGAGAATATTTTTGAGGGCTCCACCTAATTCAACACCGATAACATCATCCGACGTATAACAACGAAAACGGCTGCCATGCAAAAGGCTGGCGAAGTATTTGGTTGTGGCATCGTCATTGCCCGCACAGGTGATAGCAGCAGGCATGCCTTTTGCCACTTCAGTCGCAAATGTTGGGCCTGATACAACGCCATAACTATGGTTTGGCAGCTCTTCTGAGACTAGTTCGTGTAGTAGTTTACCGCTCTCAATTTCGAATCCTTTACTGGCCCAGAAAATGCTAATGGCAGGAACAATAAATGGTTTCAATGATTGAAGGAAAACTCGAAAATCCTTGCTCGGTATCGCGATAAGAACGACATCGGCATCTTCCAAACAGTCTTCAATCGAAGCGGTTGGCCTTATATTTGAAGTAAGCGCAATCCCTGGCAGATAGGCTGCATTCTCATTAGTGCTAATCAGGCTTTCGATATGCTCAGCCTGATGCCCCCATAGATTGACTATCGAACCATTACGCGCCAGCTGGAGTGCCAATGCCGTGCCCCATGAGCCCGCACCGAACAAAGCAACTGTCGTTATCTTTTCCATTGATTACAGAATGAATGAGTGAATTTTTAGCTAGCAGACTGACGAGTCAGCATTAGTGTTTGACAGCGTCTGCGGCGCTTGTTTCATCTTCCGGGGTCGTCACCTCTGCTTGAGCTTCACTATCCTTAGGCAGGGACTCTGTGCCTTCTGAAGCTTGGTCTTGCTCTGCTTTAAGGTGCTGTTGATATAGGGCATCAAAATTAACCGGCGACAATATAAGGGGTGGGAACCCACCACGCGTAGTCAGATCAGAGACAGTTTCACGGGCATAAGGTAATAAGATGTTCATGCACTGGCTGCCAATCAAATAGCCCAGATCCTGATCATTAAACCCCGTTATTGCGAAGATACCTGCCTGCTGAACTTCAATTAAGAAGGCAGTCTTGTCTTCTTGCTTTACCGTTGCAGTGACCGTCAGTACAGCTTCGTACATTTGCTCGTTTAAGCGGGTGTGCGCGTTGTTAATATTCAGTTCTATCTTTGGATCCCATTGCTCAAAACCAAACGCTTGCGGCGAAGTTGGCGACTCGAAGGAAATGTCCTTAACGTAGATTTTCTGAATAGAAAAATGGTTTTGTACGGGGTCTTTTTCAGTCATTGGCTCTAGCTTCGCGTTTAAAAAGCGCAACTATATCAGCACACCCGACCGAGTCATAGGCATGCTATCGTGATTCAATCAAAAATAAGGTTTGGGCGAGCAGTTAGTGTTGAGTGACTTCTATCGAGTCACTCCGTTGATTGACAATGGCTACTTCTTACCGATTGGCAGATGCGCTTCCTGCCAAGACATAAGGCCGCCAGTCAAACTATACACGTTGCTAAAACCATTACTGGTTAAGGCATTACAAGCAATGCTCGAGCGAGCACCTGTCTTACAATAAACCACGACAGGCTTATCTTTATGCTTGTCGAGTTCAGCGATGCGCGCCTTCACTGACCCAACCGGAATTTGAATCGCTTTGGTTATCTTACCTGCGGCGGTTTCGCC
>JBLHID010000084.1:0-12945 GCA_047615545.1 Polaribacter sp. | reverse complement strand
CCCAGTCCCGATTATACCAGCACTATCAGGAGCATATGCTCGCCTGTAATACACTCGACTTCGACGATTTGATCATGATGCCGGTGATCCTGTTTCGTCGTAACGAAGACGCGCTACTTAAGTGGCGCGGGAAAATCCACTATCTACTTATTGATGAATATCAAGATACCAATACCAGTCAATACGAATTGATCAAATTACTTGCCGGCCTAAGACAAAAACTAACGGTTGTCGGAGATGACGACCAATCAATCTACGCCTGGAGAGGTGCGAAGCCAGAGAATATTAACCTATTAGGGCAAGATTTCCCGACGCTTGAAGTCATAAAGCTAGAGCAAAACTATCGTTCAAGCGGTAGAATTTTGAACGCGGCTAACCAACTGATATCAATAAATGCACACTTATTCGAAAAGAAGCTCTGGTCTGCCTCTGGTCCCGGAGAGTTTATACGTGTTATGCCATGCAGAAATGCAGATGATGAAGCCAACCGCGTTGCTCAAGACATTCTTACCCGTCGCTTTCAAACCAATGACGACTACAAAAAATTTGTCATATTGTATCGCAGCAATTTTCAGTCGCGAGTATTCGAAAAAGCACTCAGAGACAACTCCATCCCCTACCAGATCACGGGTGGAACTGCGTTCTTTGAGCGTACTGAAATTAAAGACATCATGGCTTACCTCCGGCTCGTTACCAACCCAGATGATGATCGTGCTCTATTACGTATCATTAATATACCTAGGCGCGAAATCGGTGCTTCAACCATTAAGTCTATTGCCAGTTATGCTGGTGTACGTCATGGCAGTATCGGCAGAACTGCTAAGGAATATGGCCTACAACAGAACCTTGCCAAACGAGCGTGGATAAAACTTCAAGCCTTCACCGGCCTCATCGACGAACTTCGCCATAAAAGCAAAGAGATGGATGCACTTACATTCACTCGCCATTTAATTGCAACACTCGACTATGAGCACTGGTTACGCGATATCAGTACGTCGTCGAAACAGGCTGACAATGCAATAGAGAATTTGACCGAGCTGACCAGTTGGATTGGTAATCTACAAAAGCAACGCGACGACTCCTCGATCGAAAGCCTTGTAACCCACCTGTCGTTAATGTCTATTCTTGAAAATGACGACGAAAAGAATGAGCAAGACGCAGTACAGCTTATGACATTGCATGCCGCAAAGGGTCTAGAATTTCCACACGTCTATCTGGTCAGTTTCGAGGAAGACAGCCTACCTCATCATCAATCTCAAGACGCTGACAGCATTGAGGAAGAGCGCCGATTGGCTTATGTCGGCATTACACGTGCAGAGAAAACACTGACTTTAAGCTACGCCAAACAACGCCAACGGTTTGGCGAAACACTGCAATGCGAACCGAGTCGATTTCTATATGAGCTACCAGAGGATGAGCTAGAAGGTGCCGAACATATCGCTAGCAAACTATCACCTGACGAAAAAAAGCAGCAAGGCCTTGGTCATTTGGCTGATTTAAAAGCAATGCTAAATGCCGCGAACTCATTATAACGTTCGCTTAAACATTTAGGTGATTAGCAAGCTGACCGTTAAACAGACTTAGCTACGTTCCTAGTAACCCCACACAGTCAACCGGAGCTGCGGCTTTTACAACAGGGATGTAGGTAAGGAGCGGGCTTTAGAAGATTGAAATTGGTGAAAACGGACTCTATACTTCATACTACTTTCTCGTTTTATATTGCAACTTACCTTCACGATTCAAAATAGTCATGCGTAGACATCCATACAATGCAGTTGCACAGGATTTCATGCCTTGGCTCTTTGAAGGCGAAACCTCCAACTACCCAATAGATCGCGATAATCGGCAAGCTCCAAGGTAATTCGATGTTGGCTCCAGTGAAGGACAATATCAGATGGGACATTCGAAAAACGTCACTAAGATTTTCTTTACCTACAATGCTGAGGGCGAAGAAGAACTGTGGAGATTAAATAATGAGTAATTCTGCCTTTAAACCAATCAATGACCAAACTTGTGGTTGGACCAACATCATCGATCCGGCACCTCCTTTCCCCGAACTAGAGGGAGATAAGCAGGTTGACTGGGTGATCGTAGGTGCAGGTTATACCGGTCTTTCTGCAGCTTATCGAATTGCTGAACTTAACCCAAATGACTCAATAGTTTTACTCGATGCGGAACAAGCTGGCAAAGGTGCTAGCTCAAGAAATTCTGGATATATCGTTGATATTACTCTAAACGATGGGGGAGCCACTCTGGCAGATGATCAAACTCAATTAGCAAAAATTAAACTTAATAGGGCAGGACTTGAGTTAGTTCGTCAACGTATTGAACAGCATGAAATAGAATGTGACTGGGATGAATCGGGTAAATTTCATTGTGCAGCAGACAAAAGAAACATCCCTAAGTTAAATAACTTCGAACGTTTTTTGAATAAAGCAAAACTACCCCATCAAGTATGGGACAAACATGAGTTAAGCGAGCGACTAGGAACCCATTATTACCAGCATGCAGTACAAACAAAGTCTGGCGTATTAATCAATCCAGCCGCATTGGTGAATGGACTAATTCGGAACTTGCCATCACAAGTTCAAGTCTTTGAACAGTCCCCTGCCCTCGAAATAAAAGAGGGCGAAACCATCCAGGTACGCACGCCTAAAGGGAGTATTAGAGCCAATCGAGTTATTCTCGCTGTTAATGCTTCACTGCCTAAGACAGGTTTTAAACAGAGTCGAGTTTTTCCGTTGACTTTAACTGCGAGCATAACTCGCCCCTTAACCGATAACGAATATAAGTCGATTGGCCAGCCCAAACCTTGGGGCGTGTTATCAGCAAGCTCTATGGGTGCGACTGTCAGGTTCACCAACGATCATCGAGTCATGGTTCGAAATACTGTCGAGTGGTGGCCGAGCATGGCAATGAATAAAAACGCACTAGCAAAGAGACAAGAACGAAATCTAGAGGGTTTACGGAAACGTTTTCCACAGCTCGAAAATTTGAGTTTCGATCACAGTTGGTCAGGCAACGTTTGTATCAGTCGTAACTCGAAACCGGTTTTTGAACAACGAAATAATTTATTGATTGCCGGTTGTTACAACGCTGGGGGAATTGCTATGGGCAGTTTATTCGGTAAATTGATTGTCGATCAAGCGCTCTCACAACCATCAGATGAGCTCGCTCAAGTATTGGCTTTAGACAACCCAACCATTCTGCCGCCCCGACCATTTTTTGACATCGGCCTGATGACACGTTTGGCGTTCAATCGATATAGAGGCCGCTTCGAAGCTTAGGGCCTATGACCGACAAACTGCTTTATTTTAGGAGTCTGTCGGACTTAGCGATTGGTTTTCAGATCAAGCCAGTACCATTTGATGTTAGACACTGTATTTTTGCAGTGTCTAGTCATGGATCATGTCTTAACCTTCGTCAAGAAACTGTCGTTGTTATCGGGGTCGTAATAGTCGGTTGCAGTTACGCTTTTTGGCAGCAGAAACATCAAATCAGAATTGACGCAAATACGGTGTGATTTATAAAGAAACTGATAAGTGTTGAAAGCATGGGTACTTTTGATAGTCATTGAACGTTTGATTTGTAGATCAAAAACAACGATGCAATTTAGTACATCCATAGTCCAATTCGGTTAAACTCCTTCGCCTTCTTAAGTTAATTGTTGGCCTGACATGCTCCCCACCATCCGAAAGCCAACAACGTTTGATATCGCTCGACTGTTCTTCCTAGGCACTATTTGGGGTGGTGCTTTCATCTTTATATCGCTTGCCTTAATTGATTTTGAACCAATTAGTCTGGCTGCTTGGCGCGTTTTCTTAGGTGCTCTTGTTATGGTTGTTATAGCGCTTGCTACTGCTAGTCGCTTTCCTCAGGAACTTAGAGATTGGCGCTATATTTTTGCCATAGGATTTCTAAATAGTGCCGCTCCTTTCTTCCTGATCAGTTGGGGGCAGCAATACATCAGCAGTGCAGCTTCGGCGTTGTTAATGGCAACCGGTACTTTATGCACTGTAGTGGTATCGCATTTTACATCAGACGATGAACGTATTAATCGTTTTCGTCTTGTCGGAGTATTAATTGGTCTTGGTGGCGTATTCGTATTGGTGTTCTGGGACATCCTGGAATCAGGACTTGGTGGCTTAAAAGGTCAAATAGCCGTGACAGTGGCCGGTTGCTGTTATTCAATTTCTTCGATTATTTCACGCAGGGTATCGCACCTACCTTCTGTATCCACCTCGGCCAGTACAATGGTTAGTGCCAGTCTATACATGGTGCCTTTGGCATTCTGGTTGGAGGATCCCTTACCCGAAAACGTCAGCATGCAATCGATGATGTCATTGGTTTATCTTGGCGTGATTGCAACGGCAATGGCGATGACAATTCGGTTTTCTATTATTCGTGCCAATGGAGCTGTTTTCATCTCGCAGGTCGGCTATCTCGTTCCATTGTTTGGCGTGATTTGGAGTGGGTTATATTTTGCCGATGCCATTAACGTGCAAACTATAATCGCACTGTCTTTGATATTGTTAGGTATTGCCGTCACTCGCAAAGGAGGTTAAACCATCGGCGTGAGGTTGTTGACATCAATCTTTAAGATTATTTATTTGGGAGTATTTGGCCTAGAAATTTAAGGGCAAAACCTCAAACGTAGTCAAGTGGCAGCTCTGTGGTGTACTTTAACTCTTCCATGGCAAAATGAGAGCTAATTTCGAATATCTCGACACGGCTAATTAACCTTTTATAAACCGCGTCAAACGCTCCAATGGTCGGTGCGAGAATTTTCAACAGGTAATCTACTTCGCCACTCATTCGGTAGTATTCCACGATTTCAGGAATATCGTCGATGGCGGCAGAGAACTTAGAAAACCACTCTGCACTGTGTTGGTTGGTACGAATATTCATAAACACTATTACGTTTAAATTCAGAGCTGACGCATCAAGCAGTGCAACCCGTGCTCGTATGATACCGGCTTCCTGTAACTTCTGAACTCGTCTCCAACAGGGATTCTTACTCAGGCCCACTCGATCAGCCAGTTTAATCAATGACTGATCGGCATCTTTTTGCAATTCCGTCAATATTCGTTTATCGATTCGATCCAGTATCATTTTCCCACCACTTGAGTATTAATTAGCATATTTTCCCAATAATACACCATTTTATTAAAAATACGGGATAAGATTCTGCATCAATTTTGTTAGACTATTTTCTTTTTATCTGGATGAATTGTTATGAAAAATCTGTTTACTGAACATCCAAATACGGTCGGTGAAAGCTATTTCGAACACCTCTTCGCTGCCGCACATTTCAGCGCTAAGTTATTGTTGGCAGGTATAGTTTGCCTGGTACATGCTCTACTACACTTTCTATTCGTAAAAACCGGCAATCAATTGGTTAGCCAGCTATATCAACGTATGGTGACCCAGAGAGATCAGCGTACAGCAGTAACACCTGACAACTATTAGAGAGTTAGAAAATGCGTAACACTGAAAACCAGAACTCTCGAGTGTTAATGGTTCGACACTCTTATAACTGGGAACCGGATAGATGCTCACAATGGCTAGAATGTCAGGGGGTCAATCTTGATTATGTATGTCCTGCGCTAGGTGAACCACTGCCAGATTGTAAAGTTTACGACGCCGCTATTGTTTTCGGAGGAACCCAGAGCGTCAATGAAGCCAATCATCTCAACTGGATGCAAGACGAGCTCCACTGGATTGAAGACTTTATGGGTTTGAACCGCCCATTATTAGGCATATGCCTCGGTGCCCAGTTAATCGCAAGTACATTGGGTGCGAAGGTTCAACGCCATCCAGATATGGAGGTGGAAATAGGCTTCCGGCCCATTTATCCAACCGATCAGAACCCAGCGTTTATTCCTTCTGGTCAAATGATGTTTCAGTGGCATAACGAAGGCTTCGACCTACCAGACGGTGCACAATTACTGGCCCAAGGCGATCAATTTCCTAATCAGGCGTTTAGCTATGACGATCAAGTGCTTGCCTTACAATTTCATCCAGAGGCAAACCCCGATGTGATTCAATGCTGGCAAGCGGCTTCCAATATAAAAGCAAATCAGCCTAATGGCGATGCAACTGCAGCGGCACAAATTGAAAAAGCTCAAAAACTCGACGCACCAATTACTCAATGGTTGGAGGGAACTCTTGATAACTGGTTGAACAAAAGGAGCTTATCAACATTACCGGCTTAGCGTTCATCTACCGATAGGGCCTGTAACTGCTCATTCCTCACATTCATACCCTCCGCGCATGAATTGTTTGAAGCTTGACCAGCGGGTAAGGGGCTACAAGTAGTGACTCAATCACTAACAAGGGCCCCGTGCTAACATAAGTCACTTAATCCCAGTCCTGTACTTGACCATTACAAAACTAACCTATGACAATAAAACCGACGCGCCTATTATTTATTTGTACTGGTAATACCTGCCGCTCGCAAATGGCACATGCCATGGCAGCTGAGATGGTAAAACACATGGATAAGAGCGTTGATATCATTTCACGAGGGGTTTTAGCTAACCCTGGCGTTCCGACCACTGCCGATGCATTAACCGTATTGGCTGAACAAGGTATTGAGTGGCCAGGAACGAGCCGGCAACTGAAGGCCAAGGATGTGGTATGGGCAGATCACGTTTGGGTCATGACCCAAGAACACCTGCAATATGTTCAAGCTTTGGTATGCACTACCCACCCTGAATGCTTGCTAAAAATAGAGCTATTGGTGGATGAGAGTGAAGTTTTAGACCCATTGGGACAAGGTATTGAGGCTTATCAGGCGCTGTATATTGAGTTGCTTGAGTTATTACCTAAACGGCTTGGGGCTCTGCCTTCGGTGGCATAAATCACTCAGTGATTATTGGCCACAGCACAGGCCAAATCCTGGCAACCCCGTGGGACGTGGGCTGCCAGTTATGCAGTATATTAGTGACCTAGGATCTGGCTTAAGAATAACTTAGTACGATCATGCTGTGGGTTGTCAAAGAATTCATGAGGCGTGTTGGATTCGATAATCTCACCCTCGTCCATAAAGATAACACGATCTGCTACTTTCTTTGCGAAGCCCATTTCGTGTGTGACACACAACATGGTAATGCCTTCCTCGGCCAAAGACACCATGGTGTCTAGAACTTCCTTGATCATTTCTGGATCAAGGGCAGAAGTAGGCTCATCAAATAACATGATATTAGGCCGCATGCATAAAGAACGGGCGATAGCCACGCGCTGTTGTTGTCCACCAGAAAGTTGACCAGGATACTTATACGCCTGTTCTGGGATCTTAACCCGCTCTAGGAACTCCATTGCGGTAGCTTCAGCTTCAGCTCTAGGGGTTTTACGTACCCAAATTGGCGCCAAAGTGCAGTTTTCTAACACGGTTAGATGTGGGAACAAGTTGAAGTGTTGGAATACCATACCCACTTCGCGGCGCACAGCATCGATGTTTTTGAGGTCGTTGGTTAGCTCAGTACCATCAACAATAATGTCCCCTTGTTGATGTTCTTCCAAACGGTTAATACAGCGAATCATGGTTGACTTTCCAGAGCCGGAAGGCCCACAGATAACGATTTTTTCGCCTTTTTTGACTTCAAGGTTAATGTTCTTGAGAACGTGGAAATCAGCGTACCACTTATTCATGTTACGAATTTCGATACAGCTTTCGGTAGTAGAATTGCTTTGTGCTTCTGACATGTTGAAAAACCCTTAAAGTGGTTGTTATCGTTTATGACCGGTATTGAGCTTGTTCTCTAAATATAGAGAGTAACGCGCCATACCAAAACACGAAATGAAGAAGAAAACGGCGACAAATAAATAGACTTCTGTCGACAAACCTAACCAGGCGGTGTCGGCAACAGACGCTCGACCTATGCCTAATGGATCTAATAGGCCGATGACGATTACCAATGTACTGTCTTTGTACAAGCCGATGAAGGTGTTGACAATACCTGGAATTGAGATCTTTAACGCCTGTGGCAAAATGATGAAACGCATGGCTTGGGAGTAGTTCAGACCTAGTGAATCAGCCGCTTCTAACTGCCCCTTAGGTAACGCCTGCAAACCACCACGGATTACTTCAGCCATGTAGGCTGCAGCAAACAAAGTGACCATTATAAGAACTCGCATCAATAAGTCGAAAGTAGTGCCCGGCGGTAAGAAGTAACTCAACATGGTTGAAGCGACAAACAGCAAGGTGATTAAGGGCACGCCGCGAATAAACTCAATAAAGCCGATACAAAAGTACTTGATAATAGGCAGGTTAGATTGACGTCCTAAAGCCAGTAAAATCCCCAAAGGTAAAGAACAGACGATGCCGGTAACGCCGATAGTCAACGTTAGCATTAGACCACCAAATAAATGAGTGCCTACAGGCTCTAGACCTAAACCGCCACTCAACAACCAAGCACCAATAAAAGGATAAACCAAAGCAAATTTTAACAGATGCTTTCGGGCAGGAATTCTATCCCATAGCACTGCCGCACCTGCTACCACCAAAAGAATAGTTGCGAGGTTAACACGCCAGCGTAGTTCAGATGGATAGAAGCCATATACAAACAGGTTAAAACGTTCGCCTATAAAAGCTAGACATGCGCCATCAGGAGCGCAGTCTTTACGTGTTTCGCCTACGTACGTGGCGTCGATAAATAACCAGTTAATAGCCGATGGCAAAGCCAAGTATAAAAGATAGATCGACACTAGCGTCACAATGGAGTTGGACACTGAAGAAAATAAATTTTCTTTTAACCAGTGAAGTAGCCCAATGGTGTTGCGTGGTGGTGGCAGACTAGGGTGTGTACCTGGTGCATAAGTTTGTTCGGTCATTATCATCTTCCCCTTAGCGTTCGACTAACTGCATACGATTGTTGTACCAGTTCATGACCGAAGAAATGAGTAACGAAATGGCCAAGTAAATGCCCATCACAATTAGCATACATTCCATTTCTCGACCTGTCTGGTTGAGGGATATACCACCTATGGTGGCAACGATGTCCATATAGCCAATAGCCAGCGCCAAAGACGAGTTTTTAGCTAGATTTAAATACTGGCTAGTTAGTGGTGGAATAATAACCCGCAATGCCTGTGGGATAACCACTAGCTTCAAAACGCGACTGTTAGAGATGCCAAGTGCCTGTGCAGCTTCAGTTTGTCCGTGGTTAATGGCGACGATACCAGCACGTACAATTTCACCAATAAAGGCAGCTGTATAACAAGATAACGCTAACCAAAGGGCTATGAACTCTGGGCGGATAACCATGCCACCTTTAAAGTTAAAGCCTTTAAGAGCTGGCACATTCCATTCAATAGGGCTGCCTAAAACGAAATAAACAGCAAAGGGTAAGAGTACAATGGCGGCGATGTTAATAAGTGCTACCGGATAGGTCTTGCCAGTTTCATCTTGTATCTTTTTAGCACGACGGCTAAACCACCAAGCGAAGGCGATACCGGCGACGACAAAACCAGCCACAATCCAAAACAAAGACTGGAATTCGGGGCTGGGCATTTGAAAGCCACGGTTATTAAGGAAGAAACTTTCACCAAAGTTGTAAGAGCCCTTAGGCCGCGGCAACGCGGTAATTATGAGGCCGTGTAATAATAAGATATGGAGTAATACGGGCACATTGCGTACGTATTCAATATAAACGTAGGCGATTTTTTGGGTAAGCCAGTTATTGGATAAGCGCATCACGCCTAACATGAAACCAAGAACTGTTGCTAATATAATTCCAGCGACAGCGACTAGTAAGGTATTAATCAGGCCCACTATCATAGCCCTGAAGTGGCTAGAGGTGGAGCTGTATTCAATGAGGTGTTGGTTAATATCGTAGCTGGCATTTTGCCAGAGAAAATCAAAACTAATGTCTTTACCTATGGCCGCTAAGTTAACTACTGCGTTATTGACGATGTAGGCAAAAAAGGAAATTATCAGAGCGGCGGCGATAATTTGCACGATCACTGAACGTGTTTCTTTATCGTACCAGGCCCTCAATAAAGGGTGGGTGCTAGATGCAGGCGTACTCATAGGATGTACCGTGCTGTGTAGATATCAACGGTTAAGCGCATTCACCACTTAAAAGTTAATTATTAATCAGAGGTGTAGGAACCAAATACTGTTAAGTTCCATATAAAAACTGGGGTGCCGTAGCACCCCAGTTTAGCACTGTCGATTCGTATTAATTAACGAACTGGAGCAGCGTATAAAATGCCGCCGTTAGACCACAAAGCGTTTAAGCCACGTGCGATACCTAAAGGTGTATTTGGACCGATGTTAGCCTCGTAGATCTCGCCGTAGTTGCCGCCCTGTGCGATTGCGCGTGCAGCCCACTTAGCGTCTAGACCAAGCATTTCGCCCATGTTACCTTCAGAACCAACCAAACGGTTGATACCAGGATTGTTGCCAACTTCACCAGCAAGTTCCATTGCGTTAGCTTGAGTTATACCCATTTCTTCAGCGTTGATCAAAGCGTTAACAACCCACTTACCGATATCAGCCCACTGGTCGTCGCCGTGACGTACAGCACCACCTAGTGGCTCTTTAGAGATGATTTCAGGTAATACAACGTGTTTCGAAGGATCAGGAAACTTAGCACGAGTTGATGCAAGACCAGAAGCGTCAGTTGTGTAAACGTCACAACGGCCAGCTACATAGTTGGTAAAGCCTTCTTCGTTAGTTTCAATTGGCACTGGCTCATAAGACATACCATTTGTACGGAAGTAGTCCGCTAGGTTCAATTCTGTAGTAGTGCCCGTTTGGATACAAACAGAAGCGCCGTCTAGGTCAGCAGCAGAAGTTACGCCAAGAGCAGTAGGAACCATGAAACCCTGACCATCATAGTAGTTAACTGGCAAGAAGCTAAGCTTCAAGTCAACGTCACGACTAAGAGTTTCAGTAGTATTACGGAATAAGATATCACCTTCACCAGAGTTCAGCATGGTGAAACGAGTCTTACCAGTAGAAGGTACAAATTTAACTTTATCACCATCACCTAGTACAGCAGCAGCTACAGCACGACAGAAGTCGGCGTCAAAACCTTCCCAGCGACCATCAGCATTTGGTGCAGCAAAACCAGCCAAGCCGGTGGTTACAACACACTTTAGTTCGCCAGCAGCACGCACGTCTTCTAAAGTAGAAGCTTGGGTAGCTGTTGCTGTCATAGCTGTTAGAGCCATGCCAGTTAAAACTTTATTGATTAGTTTCATAGTAAGAAGCCTCCTTAAGGGCCTTGTCTTTTTAGTAGTAGTAAAATTTCAAAAGTATTATTATTATTACTATTATCATCACCAAGCTACGATGTTAATAATAAGTATTAAGAAGTATAAAAGACCTATCCGCAAATATCAATCAACGAAATCCAGTCTAATATCTATACTTTTCCCCTGTTAGTTACTGTAATGCGTGAAAACTCGCGCATCATTCGTACAGGGTCTGGAGATGTTAAACTAAAAGTCATAGTTAAGTAATGGCAAATTGAAACTTTTGGTCGATATAGGCGTTGGGTTGCGTTTATTTATTTACAGATCACTAGAAGTTCTCGTTTTATCGACTTGCTTAAAAATATTTAACCTGCGGGTTTACTCTTGGCATAAGCCACAGCGAGTATGATGATATTGACTATAAATAATATTGCTTCACCCTATCCCGCAAGAGCTATGGGCAACTAAACACTTGCAACAAAAGATACCTTTGCCTAACCTACCTCTAATTATATGCAAACATTCAATGAACTCGACTATGACCACTAAAAAAGCCAATAGCAAAAACCCCGATATGCGTCAGCACTCTTCACAAGTTGTCGACGGTGTGGAACGTGCACCCAGCCGTTCGATGCTACGTGCAGTTGGGTTTAATGACGCTGATTTCAAAAAGCCTCAAATCGGCGTCGCCTCGACCTGGAGCATGGTAACGCCCTGCAACATGCATATTGACAAACTCGCGCTCAAAGCCGCCGAAGGCGTTGATGCAGTAAAAGGCAAAGCCGTTATCTTCAATACCATCACCATTTCAGATGGTATTTCGATGGGTACTGAAGGCATGAAGTACTCCCTCGTATCGAGAGAGGTCATCGCAGATTCAATCGAAGCCGTTGCCGGATGTCAGGGATTCGACGCACTCATCACTATCGGTGGTTGTGATAAAAACATGCCGGCCTGCATCATGGGCATGGCACGACTTAATCGTCCCTCTATTTTTGTTTATGGAGGCACCATCATGCCGGGTTGCCACAAAGGTAAGAATGCGGACATAGTCACCGTGTTCGAAGCTGTTGGTGCCCAAGCAGAAAACAAGATCAGCAAGGAAGAAGTAAAAGAGATTGAATGCGCCGCCATCCCAGGCCCAGGTTCTTGTGGTGGTATGTACACCGCCAACACGATGGCCTCGGCTATAGAAGCGATGGGAATGAGCCTACCCAATAGTTCAGCGCAGGCGGCTATATCAGAAGACAAAATTAAAGATTGCGTCGACGCCGGTGCCGCCGTAATGAAGTTATTAAAGGCCAATATTCGCCCCACCGACATCATGACTAAAAAAGCATTCGAAAACGCGGTCACCGTTGTGATTGCCTTGGGTGGTTCCACCAATGCGGTATTGCATTTGCTCGCTATGGCATCGTCTATTGGTGTAAAACTAAAGCTCGACGACTTTACTCGTATCGGCAAGCGCGTCCCTGTACTCGCCGACCTACGACCCAGCGGAAAAGCGATGATGTCCGAGTTGATCGAAATCGGTGGCATTCAACCCTTAATGAAGATGTTACTTGATGCTAAGTTACTGCACGGCGACTGCCTAACAGTGACTGGCAAAACACTGGCTCAAAATCTCGCCAAAGTAAAACCTTACCCAAAGAGCCAGGACATTATCCGCTCGATGAAAGACCCCATCAAAAAAGACAGCCACCTTGTCATTTTGAAAGGCAACCTTGCGCCTGAAGGGTC
>JBLHID010000083.1:0-12954 GCA_047615545.1 Polaribacter sp. | reverse complement strand
CCATGCGGATAGACTGATTTGAGCAGTGTACTGAGACTCACCCTAAGATGTGACGGAGACAATTTCATTGGTGATTGCTGTTCATTGGCAGTGGATAGGCTAATCATAGAAAAACATTAGCATGGTTGCCAATATGAACAAAATAGGTCAGGTGACGCGGGCGTGCATAAGATTTGAGCTTAGCCAGGTTTACCCGCAAACATTGACTGTTAAGTCATTGTGGTTGTTTGAAAGTTTTACAGCCCTAAAAAATGACGCACTAATTTGGTGCGTTTATTTTAATTATTAGCTGGATAAATTTCTACTAGCATCGAAGTTATTCGTTGGATTAGAAAGAGCCGAACCAAACGACATACGATTAGATTACGGCATGCGCCGCAAAGATGGGTTTTTTTGTTTATGATTATACGGTCAGATATTTTCGAATCAGATCCTCACTCAATTCGTCGATTGGGCCTTGTGCTTCTTTGCGCCCACGGTCGAGGATAGCGAAGTTATCTGCGGTACGCCGAACAATGGGTAGCTTTTGCTCAACCAGTAAAACTGTCACGCCTAAATCAAGACTCAGTTGTTTAATGATATTGCCGATTTCCTGAACAATATTCGGTTGTATGCCTTCGGTTGGTTCATCCAGAATCAGTAGCTTTGGATCGACGCCCAGCGCTCGCCCAATAGCCAGTTGTTGCTGCTGCCCCCCTGAAAGGTCGCCACCACGTCGATCGAGCATGCCAGAGAGCACTGGGAATAATTCGAAGATAAAATCGGGTATTTTCGTTGACTTGTCGGCACGTGCCGATAAACCAATCTGCAAATTTTCTCTTACTGTGAGTAGTGGGAAAATTTGCCTACCTTGCGGTACATAACCGATACCGAGCGACGCACGTTTTTCTGCATTCACCTTTGATATATCCACCCCGCGATAGTTTATGCTGCCTGATCGAATTGGCTGCAATCCCATGATGCAATTGAGTAATGTTGTCTTTCCGACGCCATTGCGTCCCATCAGGCAATTACACTTGCCGGTTTCTAATTCGAGATCGAAGTCCCAAAGCGTATGACTTTGCGAATAGTAATGATTGAGTTTTTCGATTTTTAGCATGGACGATTACTCTCCTAGATAAACTTCGACAACGGCGGGGTTGGATTGAACCTGCTCCATGCTGCCTTCGGCTAGCACTCTACCTTGGTGCAATACAGTGACCTGGCTTGCTATCGATCGAATAAAATCAATATCGTGCTCTACCACAACAACTGTATGCTCACCTGCAAGGCTATTTAATAACTCTGCAGTTTTTTCCATCTCCTGTTGAGTCATACCAGATACAGGTTCATCAACCAACAGCACTCGGGGTTTTTGCATCACCAGCATGGCGATTTCAAGCCACTGCTTCTGGCCGTGAGATAGCAGGGCAGCAGGAATATGTTTCATTTCGATTAAACCAGCCTGCATCAAAATTTCATCACATCGGTCGATATCTTCCCCGCTCTGTTGTGCTGTTAGGGTATACCAGACACCTTTGTTGCTAGCCAGCGACAATTCGAGATTTTCAAACACTGTATGTTGCTCAAATACCGTCGGCTTTTGGAATTTTCGACCAATGCCTAGCTGTGCAATCTCAGACTCGTTGTACTCCAACAGGTTAATATTCTGACCGAGGTACACGCTGCCACTATCCGGTCGGGTTTTGCCGGTGATGATATCCATGAGGGTGGTTTTACCCGCGCCGTTAGGGCCGATGATACAACGCAGCTCACCTTCTCGTAGATACAGGTTAAGGTTGTCTATCGCTTTGAACCCATCAAAACTAACCGATAGATCCTCGATATAAAGAATGTCACCTTTGCTTGTATCAATTTTAAGTTCGTCGTTGTTGATCAAGAATTTGAAAACTTGATCTCTGCGACTAAAGCTCTGTAAACCAGTTAAATTGATCATTCCGTCCCTACTTTACTGGATGGCTTAGGGTTGTGTTGATTTTTGAAGAACCCGAGTATTCCTCGAGGCGCAAATAGGGTGACTGCTATAAACAGACCACCCAAAGCGAACAACCATACCTCTGGAAAGGCGCCGGTAAAATAAGTTTTTGCATAATTAACAATCAATGCCCCTAGTATTGCACCGAGCAGTGTCGCTCGGCCACCGATCGCAACCCAAATGATGATTTCAATTGAATTGATAGGCGAAAATTCAGAGGGGTTGATTATGCCCACCTGCGGTACATATAAGGCACCTGCGATTCCCGCAAGTACAGCTGAAAATGTGAAGACCCAGAGTTTAAAATGATCTACCTGGTAGCCCAGAAACCGCACTCGGTTTTCGCTATCGCGAACTGCGATGCTTACGCGGCCCAGTTTAGAATTGACGATATAGCGACAACACAAATAACCCAGTGCCAACGCTAGCGCTGAACTGACAAAAAGTCCGACACGCATTGAATTGGACTGCAGCGAAAAACCGAGTAAATCTTTAAAGTCAGTGAGCCCGTTGTTCCCACCAAATCCCATCTCGTTACGGAAAAATGCGAGCATCAGCGCATAGGTCATGGCTTGTGTCATTATTGATAGATAAACTCCCGTTACGCGTGAGCGAAAGGCGAACCAGCCAAACATAAATGCTAACGTTCCTGGCACCAGCATAATCATAATCGCTGTAAACCAGAATTGATCGAATCCGAGCCAGAACCACGGCAAGGAATGCCAGTTAAGGAATACCATAAAATCGGCTAACAGTGGGTTACCGTAAACACCGCGATCACCCACCTGGCGCATCAGGTACATACCCATGACGTAACCACCGAGTGCAAAAAAAGCACCATGCCCAAGACTGAGAATTCCAAGATATCCCCAGACTAGATCAACCGATATTGCCAGTAGTGCATAGGTCAGGTATTTACCGAGCAACGTTACTGTATATGTGGAGACGTGCAGCAGGTGTTCAGGCGGTATCAGTAAATTCGCGAGAGCAACATAGAGCGTTAAAATGAACAGTAGGGAGAGGAATATTTTACCGTGTAAATCATTTAGTAAGATTTTTCTAATCATTGCCCTGCCGCTCGACCTTTTTGCGGGAACATACCGCGCGGACGTTTCTGTATATAGAGAATTATAAAAAGCAATACCAACACCTTGGCAAGTACTGCACCCGTTGCTGGCTCAAGAAATTTCCCAACAACGCCGAGAGTCAGACCACTGATCAAAGTTCCCCAGAGATTACCGACGCCGCCAAATACCACCACCATAAAAGAATCTACGATATAGGCCTGACCGAGGTTAGGGCCTACATTGGTGATCTGGCTGAGTGCGACGCCGGCTACACCAGCAATACCCGAACCCAGACCAAACGTCATCACATCGACCCGTTGCGAGCGGACGCCCATGGCTCGCGCCATCGGCCTATTTTGCGAAATTGCTCGCACATGCAAGCCTAGCGAAGTCTTTGTCATAATCAGGTAGAGCAGTGCAAAAATAGCGAGGCAAAAGAAAAATATATATAGCCGATTGTAGGTAATCGATAAAAGAGAATTAATTTGTAACGAGCCACTCATCCATTCCGGAGATACTACTGGTCGATTGAGTGGTGAAAAAATACTCCTCACTGCCTGTTGCAGGAACAGGCTAATACCAAAGGTAGCCAGCAAGGTTTCTAGAGGCCTTCCATAAAGGAACCGAATGATGGAACGTTCTATCAAAATGCCGACCAGAGCCGATACCAGGAAAGCAGTAGGAATAGCAACCAATAGTGAAGCACCGATGTGATTCGGCATCAGTAACTGAATCGAATAAGTGGTATAGGCCCCAATCATTATGAGTTCGCCATGGGCCATGTTAATCACACCCATCACACCGAAAGTGATCGCCAGCCCAATGGCCGCGAGAGCCAAAATTGAACCTAGACTGAGTCCAAAGAATAGAGTCTCCAGGTGGCCAAAGATAGTCACCTTGCTTTCTATACTACGCACCGACTTTTTGGCCTCGAGACGAACCGACGCATCGTTAGTGGATAAACTAAGTTTTTTTAACTGGTTTAATACCGCGGGATTGAGGTGACCTTCAAGTTGTCTAATGGCAGATAGTTGATCTTCAATGTTAGTGGATTCAAGCTGACTAAATGCCGTCACAGTATCAATCGCATCAATTACATCGGGATCAGATTCTTTTTGTTTAATTGATTGAAGCTGGCCGAGCATTTCTGGCGATGCATTTGCCATCAAGTTTTCTACTGCACCGAGTCGGATAGTCGCATCAGCATGGAAGAGTTTGAAGTTTGATATTGCAGTCGAAATTTGACCACGTAGCTTGTTATTAACACTGACTTTTTTAACCTTGCGTTTACTAACAAGACCCAAGCCTTCACCAGTCAGAGCATCGGTCAGTTGAATTTTAGTACCTTTTTTTTCGGTTAATACAAACCGCTTGTTACTTTTGATGTAGTACAGATCTCCCTGAGCCATCGCCTTTAGTAAAGATTCTGAGGTTACGCCTTTTGTTTTCGCCAACAGTTCAATAGCTATCGATTTATCGTCGAAACTACTAGACGTTAAAAGCTTCAAGGATTGATCAGACTCAGTAGCTGCTGACAAGTTTAGGTTAAACAGCAGTAGCAAAAAAATGAAACTATGGCTAAAATTTATTTGCATAATGACTCTTAAGGCTGGCCAATTAATATCGGTTCAAGCCAATATAAAAAGGGACCGGTTTTTACCCCAGTCCCAAAAACCACCGAGCACTGCGCAGGTGGGGGGACCACCGCGCATTACTCAGAGGGAAAGCTCTTATAAATTTTGTCCCGAACAGGTTGCCGTGACGACGTTGTAATTGCCACAACTAAGTGGGGCACGCCAGTCTGATATCAGACTCTTAGAATCAGGAAGGAAATCTGACCAAGCATCACCAGGCACCAGGCCCTCAGTTTTCCATACGGTTTCGAACTGACCATCATCCTGAATCTCACCGATCAAAACGGGCTTAGTAATATGGTGATTAGGCATCATCGCTGAAATACCACCGGTTAGATTAGGTACAGCGACACCAATGATTGCATCTTGAACTGCTGATGGATCGGTAGTACCTGCCTTCATGACCGCTTTAATCCACATTTTGAAACCGATGTAGTGAGCTTCCATTGGGTCATTCGTTACGCGATCTTCATCCTTAGTAAAGGCATGCCACTTTTCAATAAAGGCATCATTTTCTGGTGCATCAACACTCATGAAATAATTCCAGGCAGCAAGATGGCCAACTAAAGGCTTAGTATCAATACCGGATAATTCTTCTTCACCGACTGAGAAAGCAATAACAGGAATATCTTCAGCAGATACGCTTTGATTACCCAACTCTTTGTAAAAAGGTACATTCGCATCACCGTTAATGGTGGAAACAACTGCGGTCTTAATGCCGATAGAACCGAATTTTTTAATATCAGAAACAATGCTCTGCCAATCTGCGTGACCAAAGGGTGTGTAGTTGATCATGATGTCAGAGTCTTTCACGCCCTTTGCTTTAAGATAAGCTTCGAGAATTTTATTGGTGGTACGTGGATACACGTAATCAGTGCCTGCAAGAACCCAACGTTTTACGTTGACATCATTCATCAGGTAATCAACGGCTGGTATAGCCTGCTGGTTTGGTGCGGCTCCAGTATAGAAAACATTTTTAGATGATTCTTCACCTTCATACTGAACAGGGTAAAATAGAATGCTATTGAGTTCTTCAATTACCGGGAGTACAGATTTACGGGAAACAGAAGTCCAGGCTCCAAATATTGAAACAACCTTTTCCTGGGTAATTAACTCGCGTGCTTTTTCTGCAAACAAGGGCCAATTAGAAGCTGGATCGACTACAACAGCTTCAAGTTGCTTGCCAAGCAAGCCACCATTTTTGTTTTGATCTTCAATTAGCATCAACATAGTGTCCTTCAATGTTGTCTCACTGATGGCCATGGTTCCAGATAGAGAATGTAAAACTCCAACCTTGATAGTTTCAGCAGCTGTAGCAGAATTCATCATCATCCCACTTAAAAGGGACAGAGATAAAACTGTCGTTGAATTGATTAAGCGCATTTGTATTCCTGATAGTTATGACGAGCTGGACATTACCACAGTAATTTTTTCCTAAAACCTCATGGCTAATGCAAAATTCACAAAAATATATTTAAATATAGTATTAAATCAATGGTTTATATTAATAAATAATTCTGGAATAAATATTCTTCGTATATTTACGCACCAATATGGACCAGTTTTATGCACGGTTTTAGTGCTTCTTGATAAATTTAGACCAAGTCTGGATGCTAGGAAACTAAGAAAGATAACTACGTCTTATCTTACAGATAAGAATTACTCGTTTGTTATGTGCGCATCACTTTTCTAGTATTTATATAAACTGAACGATTAAAACTATCTCAGTCTTGGTGCAACAATATCTTCTATTAACTAATTAAGGAGTACATATGAAGTTTTTTATCGATACAAAAATATCAAAAGATGGTCTTTTAGAAATAATGGCAAAGGCTAAGGTAAAACTAAAGTCCTCGAACTTAAAAATTGGCTGGGCCGAAGATGATGGATACTCCTTCGAGGCCTTAATGAGAGATGAAGAATTTGATAAAAAACGAGAAATTATCTAATTAGAACGGATATGAAGCCGAAATCCTTTCGCTTAGCCAGAGAAAATCAGTTATGAATTTTTACAATATCCCTGCTATTGAGTGGTTAGCGCTAATGCTATTTATTCTGCATTGGGCTATCTACACCTGGTTTGCAGACTTTAGTCGCTGGTCAGAAAACAGTTTACCCAAAGTAATGAATTTTCATCGTATCCACTGGATGCGGGAAATGGTCAAACGACAATTGAGAATGCCAGATGTCATAATGATGGGCAATTTTTTGCATAGTTCTGTTTTTTTCGCATCGACCGCGATCTTGATTATTGGTGGGTTGGTTGCAGCGCTTGGCGCCTCAGATAAATCAATGCAGGCAATTACCGCGTTGCCGTTCGTAACTACAGTAGGGCAAGGGTTATGGGAGTTAAAAATAGTGGCACTCATTAGTGTATTTATCTACGCATTTGTGAAATTTATCTGGGCAATGCGGTTGGCGGATTACAGCTCGATTTTGTTTAATGCTGCACCCTTTAATGATAATGAAATTGGCCAGCAATATGCTACCGAGTTGGGACAAATAGCAGGATTATTTGCTTGGCACTTTAATCAAGGCTTACGCGCGAATCTTTTTGCCCTGGCGTTGCTCGGATGGTGGGTTAATGCCTGGTTTTTTATCGCTTGCACCAGTGTTATTGTAACTGTTCTCTATCGACGTGAATTTTGTTCTAAGTCATTAGTCATCGCTAACAATATTAAAGAGCTCACTGAGTCATCGCTGGACAATGAAGTAAAGCCGTCAGAGACGGCTGAAACCAACCACAGCAACGGACTATACCCAGTGGCTTCAGGGCATCTTGAATAATGCACTTTTTCCCGCGATTGCCGCAAAGTTAAACTGCAGATTATAAGGTTGTTAAATAGGCAACAAATTAGAGCTATGAAAACCAGGGCTGGTAATCCATCCAAAAATTCATTGTTCGATCAAGCAAAGATTGCTTTTCATAATCAACCGTCTCTAGTTCTGCAGCCGGCAAGGCACCTCAAAAAAAACGTAGCATTCTCGTAATCAACCGTCATGCTTACATCTACGAATGAAAGGGTGCAGATGTCACTATTAACACCCAAATTAAGGCAATCTAGTCGCAGGCCATAATTTTTAGGGCTCTAGTCTCCGGATACTCTAACAGTTAAGTCGAATGTGAATAATGCCGCGTTTGCTGCGTCAGTAGGGCTAGACGGGCTAAGGAATATAGAAATTGTCTTTTCAAAGAGAGGGCTTGTAAATATAGATTTACTGCCTGAAAAATCGTTGCATTTATGATAAGTCTAGAAGTCTGTCGGACTTAGGGTGAATCTACTGTGTAAAAGCCATTTTGGCCAGATTTCCCGATCCAATTCGTTGAATAGAACAACTATTCGCCTCATTCTATCAAAAATTCTGACTAAAACGACATTCGCTCGCTACGATTCCCTAAGTCCGACAGACTCCTAGAAATAGCTTTCTTAAATAAAGGTGCAACATTGCCTTAACTCCATATATCCAATTTAGTTTATGTCCCTACATACCATTACTTTATTGCCTGTGACGACTATTGTTCTATTCGTCTTCCAGGCTGGCCTCCTGTATTAACCAGTTTCGAAATGAAGATGTATTGGGTTGGTCAGCATATTCTTCGAGAGTAATAACGTAATAAGCATATTCAAGCGGTAAGGACAGATCAAAAGGGGTAACCAGGCGACCGGCAGCAATGTCACCCGATGCGAGCGCTTTCATACTAAGCACAACTCCCTGTCCATCAACTGCCGCATTAATAGCCAAATTTCCATGATTGAAACGTAAGCCTCGGTTCGCAGCAACCCCACTTACCTTTGCGGCTTTGAGCCAGGTCGGCCAGTCAGGTCGCCCTTCATATTTAGTGTCATCATGAAGTAATGTATGGAATTTGAGATCTTCTGGCGTTCTTAAAGGGTGGTCACCAAGCATTAATTCGGGGCTACATAGCGGAATCGCTGACACCGAGAATAGTTTGTCTACACGACAACCGGGATAATTACCTTTACCAAAGCGTATTGCTATATCCACATTATTACGTCGAAAATTTTCTGCTGGAATTGAATTTTTGGATGTAGTTGAATCTACCAGGTCTCGATTCGCAGATATATCCAGATCAATATCTGGATAGCTTTCAGAAAACCGATTGAGTCGAGGAATTAGCCACTTTGAAGCAAACGAAGGTGCCATCCAGACCGTGACCTTCTTATCCTTTTGGGTGTTTCGGATAAGGCTAACAGATTGGCTTAATTGATCAAACCCTTGAGTCAGTTTTGGTAGGCCTTGTATCGCTTCATGAGTTAACGACAGGCCGCGATTCTGACGATTAAATAACTTCACTCCTAACTGATGTTCAAGAGACTTTATTTGCTGGCTAACAGCCGCTGGAGTAATAGAAAGATCCGCAGCAGCCAATTTGAAGCTTAGATGCCGTGCTGCACTTTCGAATACGCGTAATGCGCCGAATGGTAAGTTTTCAATCATTAAGTGGGATAACTTTTTCTTATCTGACAGGTAATAAATATTCGTTTGATACAATCATTCGATCTAATTAATATAAAATTTATCAAAAAGAAAATCAACTGAGTTGTATTAACGAGAGTGTTTTGCATAAAGGAAATCCAGTGACGAAATTATTGTCAATAATTCATAAATTAACAGATTTTTTAAGAATCAATTGCCAAAGCAAAATCGCAATTAGCACGTTTAACTATGGATCTAACCGTTGCCGACTTGTGAGTGAGTTCAGATATTCAAATTATCATCTTGACGGAAGAGCCTTATAAACATGGATATCAAATCTAATCTAAACCAACAGATTAAGCGAGGCCACATTAGTGTAGCTTACTTTGACGGTTCTTCAGAGTCAGCGCAATCACCAAAAATAGACAAATATCTATCAAAGCGTCTCAGTCAAATTAAATATTGGCTAATTAAGCAACTAAGAGTGCATAACGACAGGGCTTCAGCCCTTCGAGTGTGCCAGTGTGACAGGCTAGATAAACATTAGTTTTTGTTTGAGAAGGTTTGTTGTCATGCACCAAGTTAGTGCCTAATAAGTTTGAATTAGACTCGATTAATAGTGTGCAGTAAAAAAATATCTTTGTGATGGTTGCCACCAAACTTAAGATGACAAATATCAACGAAAGTGATCTTTCCTTTCATCAAGAAATAAACAATTTTCAATGGATATAAGATGAATAAACCAACGCCCAAATACATTATGATAGAAAATAGAATTAAAGACTCTATCAAACGACAGGAAATTATAGATAAGCTTCCAGCCAAAAGAGTGCTAGCGAAAGAGTTTGGAGTTTCTTATGTGACGATGCGTAAAGCGATAGAAAATCTTGTGAGACAAAATATTCTATACAAAATCCCGGCCAGAGGTACCTATGTAGAGCATCCTAAAGGTCTTGAACGAATTATGACGAATATCAGATTTTTATTTAAAAATACGGTCATGTAATTTTTATAAACGCTAGAAAAGGGTGCGACTAATGAATTTTAAGAGGCAAAGTACCAGCGCTACTGAGCAACATTGCCCAGCAAAATACGGTAACGTCTCTGATTCTAACCTGGCGTTAGTCAGTGAGCTTGAACGAGAAAATCTGGAATTAAGGCGGGCAAACAAAATACTACGAGCATTGGCTAATTTTCTGGCCCAGCAGAATTCCGAACGAAAAGTGAAGGCTACGGTGATTAACTCTGTTTAATTTTTAGGGGAATAAACATATTTCCTCCGAACTAATATTAGATCCTACTTTTTCGAGTTTTAGGAATTTTGATGTTCCTTTGATCGGAGCCGCCGAATTATAATCAACCACGAATCAGGTTTAATCACTCACAAAAAGTTTCACTTCTGTTCCTCAGCATTACCATGTTGTTTCCCGCTGTGTATGCCGCAGTTACCTGTGTGGCATTGATGCTCACTTCGGTAAAGACTATGACCTGTTTTTGCTCCTGCACCAACAGTAGGGACCATGAGGCCAAACAGGCATACACCGGGACGCCGGACCGTTCCATCCCTGTCAATAACCATCGCCGAAAGTGGATTGAGAACCGTATTCGTATTTTATCCTCACTCTTTGCCATCGACATTTGCAGTTATTGTGTGATGTCCAACCATATCCATATTGTCATAAAGTTAATGCCGCAAGAGCCAGAGAGTTGGACGGATAATGAAGTTCTCGAAGGTTGGACGCATTTATATACTGGGCCGCGTGCCATCCAACAATGGAGCGCTAACACATTGGATAATCCGGCTGACTATGAAAACCTCAATGGGCTTGTTTTTAAAGCGTGCCTGTCCTTTATTGTTACTGAATCCGAGGGGTTTTTCTGATTTTAGATTAGGTGTTTTTAAAGAGTGCCTGTTCTTTATTGTTCTGGAAGTTGTGATGGTTAAGAAACTGGACGGCTTTATTTTCAGCATCCCAGCCGAATAGAAACATTGCAAAATGCCCCCACAGGGAATCGAGATATAATTCGGCAGGTATATCGTTGCGGCGCAGCGCATTGTAATAATTGATTGATTGTTCCTTTTCAACCAGCGTGTCGAGTTTCCCGTGGTATAAAAATACTGGAGGATCTCCTGCAGAAATATGATTAATGGGGGAGGCTTGTTGGTATAACTCCGGATTTCCATCACGGTCGGCACCCAGAAATGGAACGATAATCGGGCTGCCCGAATATACGCTGAGATCCGCTGGAATACCCCCTACCACCACGGCACGAATTTTAGGTAGTTCTGGTGTCAAGGCGAGTGTTTGTGCTTCTCCTGAAATGGTACCAGCCAAAAGTGCCACCAGATGAGCCCCAGATGAATAGCCCCAGGCATTAACTCGATTTAAATCAAGTTGATATTTATTGGCATTGCCCTGCAACCATAACAAGGCCAGTTGTAAATCCTGGATTTGGGCAGGATAAATAAACTCTGGGGCAAACCGGTAGCTAACATTTAGTACAGCAAATCCTTTCTTTGCCAATTTTATCGCGGTGGACTGCATGTCACTACGATCTCGCCTTGACCAGCCTCCTCCATGCGCCATGAGCACTACCGGTAAGACCTCGGTGGTTTGTGGAAGGTATAGATCTGCGTTTAGTTGTTGCGGCCATTCACTAGGAGAATAAACGATGTTTTCAACAACCCTGGTATTAAAATTTCGATTAGCTTCTGCCGTTTCGTTGTAACTTCGTTGGTGGCTCGAACAAGCAGAAACCAGCACTGAAACCAGCATCAGACAAAACAGCTTCGACCAAAAATTTGTATCCACCATCTACCCGCATTTATAAAAATGTCATTCAGCTATTGATACGGACGAAGTAGCGTTTCGGATCAACCTATCAGACTCAGCATATTGAATATTTACAAATCAAGTTTAATCCACAACAAAACAAGACTAATTTGGAAATCTCCATCTATTAGTAATAAGAGACACGATAAAGACATTACCTTAGAAGGAGTAACTTATAAACTTAATAGGAATGATCATAAAGAAAGCGCTACTGCCTTGTTAGAGTTTAAAAACGCTTTAGTGCAAAGTAATTAACCACTCAAGTATAGCGGAATCTAAAACCACCAAGTTAAAGGGCTCTGCCCCCGACCTTAACAACACCAGCATCAAAGAGCTTATCGCGCCTAGCTTTGATCTAGCGAAAGCGACTGATGACGAAATCAAACAGCAACGACTACATCGTTTCGATTTACCCCTAAAGCCACTGGCTCCGTTCGAGGGTAATGTGACTTCTCAGGAACAAATCGGTATTTTATTTAGCTTGAAAGACTACCTGCAACTAGTCGACACGACGGGCCGAATGATTCGACCCGACAAACGAGGCGCCATTCCCATCAACCTACCGCCAATACTTGAAAGGCTATCGATTGATCGGCAACAATGGCTCCGACAAAGCCAGCAATTTGAAAAGCTTTACGCCTCACGATTCGATAAAAAGCGACGAACCCTACAAAAGACCGCCTGACTCGCAATAACCAAGTATATTTAAGAACCCATTGAGGGTTTCCGGGCAGCTACACCAAGCAAATAGCTTTTTGGCCTAAATCCCACTTTTAATCGCTAATTGTTATTCCGTTTCTGAATCCGAAGGGTTTTTCCGATTTTAGATTAGGTGTTTTTAAAGAGTGCCTGTCCTTTATTGTTTCCCAACACACCAGAAGAGTCAGATTACACCAGCATCAAAGAGCGTATCGCCCCTAGCTTTGATCTAGCGAAAGCGACTGATGAGGAAATCAAACAGCAACGACTACATCGTTTCGATTTACCGCTAAAGCCACTGTCTA
>JBLHID010000082.1:0-13039 GCA_047615545.1 Polaribacter sp. | reverse complement strand
GCGCGCAACCCGTGTATTGCCATGTCAATTGATGGTCTGATTGGTGAATTACGTTGCGACACCAGAAAGCTTTTACGTTTAAATTCGGCGCGTTGTCGACTCTAACCAGGTGCTGTGTATTTAGCAGGTTATGATACGCATGTGCGAAGTCGCAGTGCAGGCGCAGGCCTCGGGTGTCGAACTAGAACCCGCAACGCCCGAGCTATAGGCTATGTCTTCAAAGCAATACGAAGCTTCTTCGACAGGCAAGCCACTGGCGAGCAAAAAATTGGTACTTAAGCCTAATGCTCAAAAATCAGTATACTGTCGCTGGAATCAACCTCCCAGAAATCCAGCCTTTAGTATATCGCTTAGCAATTTTTAAAACTGGCCAAATCTATGAAGTCTCACACAAAGCCAAACCAGCGTAACCATAACTTGAAGCTTTTGCTAATCGTACTCATCGTCGCGCTTAGTTCAGGCTGCGCAGTTTATAAACCAGCAGATACTAATAACGTATGTAATATATTTAGCGGTGAGCCTGATTGGTATGAAGCTGCGGTAGGGGCAAAAAATAGATGGAAAACATCGATACCGGACATGATGGCAATTATGCATCAAGAGTCCCGATTTGTAGGCCATGCCAGACCAAAAAGAGACTGGTTCCTCGGCTTTATTCCATTATTCAGAAAATCGTCAGCCTTCGGTTATGCACAAGCTCAAGACCCAGTTTGGAGTGAATATACAGCCGATGGTCACGCCTTCGACGTGCGTGACGATTTTAACGATGCAATCAATTTTATCGGTTGGTATATGAACGGCTCTACCCGTAGTTTAGGCATCAAGAAATCAGATATTTACTCGCAATACTTAGCCTATCACGAAGGGCGAGGCGGATTTAAGCGTAAGACTTATAATAAAAAGCCTTGGCTCAAAGAGGTGGCTAAAAAGGTTAAACGCAAATCGCAACGCTTCGAGGGACAGCTAAATACCTGTAAAGCCAGCTTAGATGACGCGATTAGTGGTTGGTTTTAATCAAGTTCCAGCTCCAACTGCCCAGTTATTCCTAGTCCTCTTGTGATTTGTCCTGAATTGCCATTAACCCGGTAGTCAAAATAAACGATATTTATGGCTAACTGCCCATATTTGTAAACTAAGGGCGGGAAATATGAACCCCTTCTCATTATAGATTCTTTACTCGAAATAAAATTGAAACTGCACCCTATAGACTTATTCACTAGAGTTTGCATTGAGTTAAGCAATCACGGTGACTAGAAATGGATTAGTAATACGGATAGAAGGTGATGCTCTTCTGCAGGAAGAATGAATTACGAGTAACAAACGGCAGAAGATATAAACGTATTGGCTAATAAGGGGTTATCGAATAGATGTCGAATCCGCAGTTACAAAAATCTTATACCGTCCTATTTGATGCTATGGATAATATGGTAGAAGGCATGGTTATTTATGATTGTGGTGGGCGCTTACTCGCCTGTAACCGTGCCTTTCGAGAGATGTATAATTATACTGAATTGCAAGTGAGTCCAGGTGTCCATTGTGACGAACTAGGTGCCATCGATGTGTTATTGGGTAATGCGGTTGTGGGGGATGAAGATACTGGATTTGGCGAAGAATTTTTTAAGCGGAAATGGTCCTACCGCGAAAAGCTAGAGGGTTCGTTAACGGTCAAAATGCAAGATGGACGTTGGATTCGTACTACTGATCGAGCGATGCCAAATGACTCCATTGTGTCGACTCATGTCGATGTCACCGACCTAAAACACGCGCAGGAAAAAATAAAGGAGACTCAGAAACAGTTAGCTGACCTGAACGTTAATCTTGAGCACCAAATTGCAGAAAGAACGATGGCTCTTATACGAGCTAAAAAATTGGCCGAGCAGGAAGCACGTACAGATCCACTGACTGGTATGAAGAATCGACGAGCTTTCTTTGAGTCTGCTAATGTTATTCATCAACAGGCGCTGCGTTTGGACATGGAATATGTCCTTTTAGTGATTGATATTGATAACTTTAAATTGGTAAACGATAGCTATGGGCATTTGGTCGGTGATCAGGTGCTTATTTTATTAGCCAATACCATAGCGTCAATAACTGGGCCAAACGATGTTGCGGGTAGAATAGGTGGGGATGAGTTTGCCATTTTAATGCCTGAACTATGTGCGGATGCTGGCAGAAGTCGAGCGGAGCAATTATCAGCCCGTTTTACTGAAAAAATGAGTGCGCCGGTCAAACTAATATCGAAGCCAACGTTGAGTATTGGTATCGCGGAATATCAGTATGGAGACAATGATCCAAAAATGGTCATGTCTTGGGCAGATAAGGCCTTGTATACAGCGAAGCAGAAAGGTCGAAACAGTATTACTCTATCACCTAGATTTCAAAATAATAGCGCTAAAGAGAATACAAAGTCACTACCTGAGTCACTACAGTCATCACCTAATGTATAGCCTACGAAACCAGCCCAGATATCTAGAAATATACTGGGTCATTCGACAGGGGGTTTGATCGATGTCGACTTTGAGTGGGGTAGTGACCGATCGCTTCACTTCTATTTCCCCACTGCACTGATAGGATTAAAATCCAAAAGCTTTAATAATCTAAATGATTTTCGGCTACCGAGTTCCCATTCAAAATACCAAACCTTATTAGCCCGAATCGTTGCTTTATTGCAAGAATTTAATTTGATACAGTTCCAAAAACAGTAGGTAAAATAAAATGGTCGATAAATTAGATGAAAATAGACGAGTGATTGATACTCGAAATAGCAAATATGACGTGTATGACTTTGGCGGTCCCAAGCTTGATAACATCGGGCAGCTCGATCTTTCCTATGATCGTAAAACTGGGCATGGCGCTTATATGATACGAATGGAAGCTGGTGCAGAAACTACCGCACATACGCATACTGTTCGAGAAGAATATCTTATATTGGAGGGTGATCTAGTCGAACCGGATGGCCTAATACTGGGGCCTGGTGATTATATTATTTATGAGCCTGGCTCGGAGCACAGTAGTCGAACGGTTAATGGGTGTTTACTGGTTGGGTTCGACTATAACGCAATATCTGTTTAGCGATCTGACTATAATTTTAGAGTAGCAATGGGCGCTCAATTTCGTACTAATGTGTTTGCGTAACAACTTTATCGGTACAAGTAAGTACGTTTGATTGTGAGCATAATTATTAATGTAGGGTCGGGCTTAATGGTAACTTGTCGCCATTGACAAATAATTGCTCAAGGTCGACTCTATCAAATGCATAATTAGCATTACAAAATTCACAGGTGATAGCGACTTCGTTTTGTTCCTCAATGAGATTATCGATTTCTGACTTTCCTAATGACACCAGCATATCGCGTGTTCTTTGTTCTGAACAGGTGCAGGAAAATTCGATTGGCTTAGCTTCAAAAACTTCAAGTGTTTCTTCGTGGAATAAACGGTGTAATAACGTTTCAGCTTTTAGTTCTAGTAGTTCTTTTTGCTGAGTGGTTTCTGCAAGATGCAGGATGCGATTCCAGGCATCTTTGTCTTTTTCTTCTGCGGGTAGTTTTTGTAACAATAGTCCAGAGGCTGATTGTTCGTCGCAGGAAAACCAAATTCGAGTTGGTAGCTGTTCAGACTGATCGAAGTATGCTTGCAGTGCATCAGAAATATTGTCGCCATCTAGTGGTACGATACCTTGATGAGGACTGCCAGTTTTATTTCTAATCGTAATCACGAGTTTGTCGGATTCAAATATTTTCTGCAGGTTAGTTTCCTCACCAAGCTCGCGTGACTGGCGCACAATCCCCCGTATAGTGTGTGCGGAGGTTGCCTCGGCCATAAGCAAATGTATAGCGCCCGTGCCGCGTATTTGAAGGCTTACACTACCTTCAATCTTTAACGTTTCTACCAGTAAAGTGGCGGCGGTTAGGGCGTGACCGAGTAGTGTTAATGCCCTACCTTTTATGTCGGACTGGGCTACAATTTCTCGCCAGCTTGCATCCAAAGAGACATGCTCCCCGCGGATTGGACTGTCTGTAAATAGAAAGCGTTTAAGTTGGTCAGGGTCTTTCATAGGTAAGAATCTTGCATCAGGCTTTTAGATGTGTCCTTTAAGTTTGGCTCGTAGTATTTGATTTACCTGTCCTGGGTTCGCTTTGCCTTTTGACTGTTTCATAATTTGCCCAACAAAGAAGCCCAGCATTTTCTCTTTTCCTGCTTGAAATTCCGCCACTTGATTCGGGTTGGCAGCAATCACTTCGTCTATCAAGCCTTCAATGGCACTGCTGTCCGTAATTTGCTTTAAACCACGGCTTTCTATAATTGAATCAGCACTGCCTTCACCTTGCCACATAGCCTCGAAGACTTCTTTCGCTATCTTGCCCGAAATAGTGTCGTCAGCAATGCGCTGTAACAAATTAACGAGCATGTCGGCACTAATAGGTGATGATTGAATGTCCAGATCAGATCGATTCAGCGCGCCGGATAAATCGCCTAGTATCCAGTTAACCAATAGTTTGGACAGATCTGGTGCAAGCGATAACGCTGTTTCAAAATAGTCTGCCAGTTCACGGCTACTGGTGAGTAGATCAGCGTTGTAATCAGACAGACCAAGGTCGTTAATAAAGCGTTGGCACTTTTGCTCGGGTAATTCAGGAAGGCCATTTCTGATGGTTTCAATATCTTCATCCGTAACAATCACTGGCAATAAATCAGGGTCTGGAAAATAACGGTAGTCGTTGGCCTCTTCCTTACTTCGCATTGAGCGAGTCTCGTGCTTGTCGGAGTCATATAGCCGAGTTTCCTGTGCCACTTTACCGCCGTCTTCAATGAGATCAATTTGACGATCAACCTCATAATTAATGGCGCGTTCCAGAAATCGAAACGAGTTAATGTTTTTTAGTTCGGCACGGGTCCCTAGCTCAACCTGACCCTTTGGCCGAACAGATACATTGGCATCACAGCGAAACGAGCCTTCTTGCATGTTACCATCACATATCTCAAGATAACGAACAAGCGAATGAATTTTCCGGGCGTAGGCAACAGCCTCTTTTGCTGACCTCATATCAGGGTCGGACACGATCTCTAGCAAGGGCGTGCCGGCTCGATTTAAATCAATACCGGTATGACTAGCAAATGCTTCATGTAGCGACTTGCCTGCGTCTTCTTCAAGATGAGCGCGGGTTATGCCAATGGTCTTAGACTTGCCTTCGTCAGGACCTTCTGGAAGGGTAATGTTAATGCTGCCAACACCGACTATCGGCAGTTCGAGCTGCGATATTTGATAGCCTTTTGGTGAGTCAGGATAGAAGTAGTTTTTGCGATCAAACACTGAGCGCTTACCAATTTCAGCCCCAATCGCGACCCCAAACTTGATCGCCATGTTGACTACTTCCGCATTCAATACTGGCAGTACGCCAGGCAAGCCAAGGTCAACTGCACAGGCCTGAGTATTAGGCTCAGCTCCGTAGGCAGTCGAAGCGCCAGAAAAAATTTTACTCGAAGTGGCTAATTGTGCGTGAATTTCGAGGCCAATCACTGTTTCCCAACTAGACATTATTTAACCTCCGGTGCTTGCAGGTGCCAACCAGTTACTTGTTGAAATTTATGCGCCGTATTCAAAATTCTGGATTCTTCAAAATAGTTGCCAATCAACTGTAAGCCAACAGGCATTGCTTGAGAAAAGCCAGCCGGAATCGACATGCCAGGCAAACCTGCCAAATTGAGCGACAGTGTATAAATATCCTGTAGGTACATATTCACTGGATCATCAGTTTTTTCGCCGCGCTTAAAGGCAACTTCAGGCGTGGTCGGGCAGAGAATGACGTCGACTTGCTCGAAGGCTTTAACATAATCCTGTTTGATCAGGCGTCTGAGTTGTTGGGCCTTTAAATAATAAGCATCGTAATAGCCGGCGGACAGTGCATAGGTGCCAATCATGATTCGTCGTTTGACTTCATCGCCGAAACCTTCTGATCGAGAGCGTTTGTATAAGTCTTCGAGATCGACAGGGTTTTCACATTGATGGCCGAAACGAACACCGTCCATACGAGACAAGTTGGAAGAGCACTCGGCAGGTGCCACCACATAATAAACCGGAATTGACAGGCCCATGTTAGGTAGGCTGATGTCGACTATTTCTGCACCTAGCTTGCGAAATTCGGCAATGGCTGACTCAATAACTTTTGCCACATCAGAATCTAGCCCATCGGCGAAGAACTCTTTCGGCAAGCCAATCTTAAGGCCAGTGATGTCATCGTTGAGGTCAGCTGAAAAACTGGGTACTGCTTGATCAACAGAGGTAGAGTCACGCGCATCGAAACCTGACATTGATTGGAGTAATAAGGCGCAATCTTCTGCGGTATGCGCAAAAGGGCCCGCTTGCTCAAGGCTCGAACCAAAAGCGACGATGCCATAACGTGATACGCGGCCATAGGTGGGTTTGATGCCGGTAATGCCACAAAGTGCAGCTGGTTGCCGAATCGATCCGCCGGTATCGGTGCCAGTGGCGCCCGGTGCGAGCCGAGCCGCAACAGCAGCGGCCGAACCACCCGACGAGCCACCAGGTACGCGACTCATATCCCACGGGTTGCCAACCGAACCATAAAAACTGTTTTCGTTCGACGAGCCCATAGCAAACTCGTCTAGATTGGTCTTGCCGAGCATCACCGCCCCGCCGTGATTAAACTTCTCAATAACAGTGGCGTTATAGGGTGCAATAAAGTTATCGAGCATTTTAGATCCACAGGACGTCTTTACACCATCGGTGCAAAAAATATCTTTATGTGCGATCGGGATACCGGTCAGGGCAGATCCCTTGCCATTAGCAAGTGCAGCGTCTGCGTCGGCTGCCTGCTGTAACGCCAGCTCATCAGTGACGGTGATAAAGCAGTTGATCTCTGCATTTTGCTGATTAATCTTATTGAGATAATCCTGCGTAATCTCGACGCTTGAAAATTGCTTTTCTGCGAGGCCTAGTTGTAATTGTTTTATCGTAGTTGTCATGCGTGGGCTCACTCGATTACTTTCGGTACGCGGTAGAGGTGCTGCTCAACATCAGGCGCAATAGCTAGGAATTTGTCCCGCTGGTTGGTTTCACTGACGACGTCAGGGCGCAGTCGTTGGGTTGCGTCCATCGGGTGCGCCATGGGCAAAATACCGGTTGTATCATGCGCTTTCATTTGCTCAAATACGGCCAGAATTTTTGATAATTCTTTGGTATATTGCTCCACATCTGAATTGTTAATTTGTAGGCGGGCCAGATGCGCAATGCTTCGCACCTCTTCTGTTTTCAGAGTCATTTTGGTTGTTTTCCAAGGCTACAATTGAAAAGCACGCAAAGTTAACATAGTTTCACAGCCAGTATCAGAAAAACGCAACCATTTTACGGCTTTCTTCCTTGCCGAAAGCCTGTCCCATTGCTAAAGTACGCATCATCTGGACCAATTCTATGCCCGTACCTAGTTGTTCGGGTTCTAACGAACACAAAAATCACAAATTTAGGTTAAAAAAAACGTATGTTTTCAGCTATTAGGGGGTTGCTATCTAACGACCTATCGATCGATTTAGGAACTGCGAATACTCTTATTTATTCCCGTGGACAGGGCATTGTCTTGAACGAACCATCGGTTGTCGCTATACGACAAAATCGTGGCCCGGGTGGTCCAAAGTCGATTGAAGCCGTCGGCACCGACGCGAAGAAAATGCTTGGCAGAACGCCCGCCAATATTATCGCCAAACGACCAATGAAAGACGGCGTTATCGCCGATTTTACTTACACCGAAAAAATGCTCCAGCACTTCATTCGCAAAGTACACGAAAACCAGTTTCTGCGGCCAAGTCCTCGGGTTTTAATCTGTGTGCCTTGTGGCGCGACTCAGGTTGAGCGTCGTGCTATTCGTGAATCCGCCTTTGGTGCGGGTGCTCGGAAGGTTTATTTAATTGAAGAGCCAATGGCCGCAGCGATTGGTGCGGGCATGCCAGTTGACGAAGCGCAGGGTTCAATGGTGCTTGATATCGGTGGCGGTACTTCGGAAGTAGCTGTTATGTCACTGAACGGTATTGTTTATTCTGCCTCTGTCCGAATTGGTGGTGACCGCTTCGATGAAGCCATCTGTAATTACGTTAGACGTAACTATGGCATTTTGATTGGTGAGGCAACAGCCGAAAGAATTAAAGTAGAAGTTGCAGCGGCCTACCCTAGAAAAGACTTACTCGAAATTGAAGTGAAAGGGCGTAATCTGTCAGAAGGTGTGCCACGTAGTTTTACGCTGAATAGCAACGAGATACTCGAAGCCTTACAAGAACCGCTTTATGGGATTGTCAGTGCGGTTAAGAATGCGTTAGAGCAAACGCCACCAGAACTGGGTTCGGATATCGCCGAACGCGGTATAGTTCTTACCGGCGGCGGTGCGCTATTGCGCGATCTCGATCGACTCATCATGGAAGAGACTGGTTTACCTGTTATTATCGCTGAAGATCCATTGACCTGCGTTGCTCGTGGCGGTGGACGTGTGCTCGAAATGATTGATCAGCATGGGTTAGATTTTCTAGCGGTCGAATAGATTGTTGAGTACGCCCAGGGTTACTCGCGCATGACGGAATTACAGGAGCAAGTGCGAGGGGTTACGATTCAGGCGTTATTGGTAGCCAGCATCAGCATCGGCCTGATGTTTGTCGACCATCGATATAACCACCTGGAAGTCGTTCGTTCGAATATCTCCTTGGTTCTATCACCCCTGCGCTATTTGGTTAGCCTGCCGGCCTTAGGCGGTAGCTGGGTTGACGAATGGCTTACATCGCATACCGAATTGTTAGAAAACAACAAAACGCTTCAGGCTCGGGGACGGATTCTAAATGCCCAGTTGCAGCGAATGCAGGTATTACAGGCAGAGAACACTCGCCTTAGAAATTTACTCGGCTCTTCACGTAAGCTATCAGATGGAGTGATCGTAGCAGAGCTACTTTCTGTCGATCAAAGTCCTTATCGCCAATTAATCGAAATTAATAAAGGTATCAGCGATGGTATTGAAATTGGGCAGGCGATTATCGACGATTTTGGTGTGATGGGTCAGGTGATTCATATCAACCGATATTCTTCGACCATCATTTTGATATCCGATCCCGCTCATGCCATCCCGGTTCAATTTATTCGTAGTGGTGTTCGGTCGGTCGCTTTTGGTAATGGTAATACCGATTACCTTGAATTGCGTTTTTTACCTGCAACCGCAGATATTCAAATTGGCGACGAGTTGGTGACATCGGGTCTGGGAGGACGCTTCCCAGCGGATTATCCGGTTGCGATGGTTACGTCGATTAGTAATGACTTAGCGCATGGATTTGTATCAGTGCTTGCGACGCCAAAAGCCAGGCTGGATAGCAGTCGAGAAGTTCTGGTGATTAAAGTAGGCGATTTTGACACCGAGAATATACAAGATTAAGCATGCCTAAACTACGCTATCTAGTTATCTACCTAAGTTTTATCGGCGGCATGATTTTGTTGATACTGCCCTTGCCTGACTGGGTCAAAATTTATCGTCCAGACTGGGTGGCGTTAATACTGATTTACTGGTCAATGGCCTTACCAAAACGCGTGGGTTTGTGGACAGCGCTGATTATTGGACTACTCATTGATAGCTTACAAGGAACCCTGCTTGGTCAGCATGCACTAGCGCTAGTGGTGATAACCTATTTAAACCTAAATGTTTATATGCGTATACGGGTTTTGTCATTGGCTCAACAGAGTTTATACGTTTTTAGTTTGCTGGTGATAAACCAACTCATTATTTCCTGGATGGATGGCATGATGGGATTAACGATACCGGTTCAGGCAGCCTTCGGCGGGCCTTTTATTGGCATGTTAATGTGGCCCTGGGCCTTTCTCATATTGCGTAATATTCGACGTAAAGCAATGTTAAGTTAGTGATTATGCGCTAGAGCACAAACCCATTTATAGTCTGGCCAAATAACAATCGGGCTAACAAACAACCTGAATAAACGCCTTCATGGTGGTTATTACCAATAAATTATAGAATGGCCTTAAAGCCCACCGAGAATAAACATGGACTACACCTATATCAATAGCCATCAAAAGTTAGCCGATTTTTGTACTCGTATTGAAACAGCTGACTATTGCGCCATTGATACCGAATTTGTACGTGAAAAAACTTATTACCCAGTGTTAGCCTTAATTCAAATCGCGACAGAGCAACACATGGGCTGTATTGACCCGCTTGCTTTCGATGATTTTGAACCACTTAAAAAGCTTTTACAAAAACCAGATCTGATCAAAGTATTTCACTCCTCTAGCCAAGATCTCGAAATACTATTCCAAAGTTACAATCAAATTCCGACACCGGTGTTTGATACGCAGCTTGCCGCTGCAGTGTTGGGTTATAACCATCAAATAGGTTATGCCGACCTAGTCCAAAATATCACCGAGGTTCAACTGGAGAAAAAATATACTCGTGCGAACTGGGTGCATCGGCCTTTGACCGAAGGTGAGTTGGATTATGCGATGGATGATGTTCGCTACTTAATGCCGGTGTATCGCCATTTAAAAGCTGAGCTGGAAGCAAAAAACCGGGGTGCCTGGATCGAAAAAGAGTTGCAGTCGATGAGCGCCGAATCGACCTACCAACTCGATACCACCCAGTTATGGAAGAAGCTAAAAGGTTCTCAAAAGCTTAAAGGTGTTCAGTTGCAAATTGCCAGCCTACTCTGCCAGTGGCGCGAACAATTGGCTCAAAAAAAGAACCTGCCAAAACGGTGGGTCATTAAAGACGAGCTGATTTTCGACATTGCACGATTAAAACCAGGTTCTGTCTCAGAGCTAGCCAGCATTAGGGACGCGAGCGAAAAGTTCGTCGAACAGTATGCTAAAGCAGTGTTTGATATCATTACCAACGCGCAGGAAATTGATGCCAGTGAATGGCCAAAACACGACAAAGCAAAGGTTTTGACATCCGGGCAACAGTCGATAGGTGATTGTTTGATGGCCCTGTGTCGAGAGATAGCGGAAGAAAACAACATTGCACTAGCAACTTTGGCGACCCGTAAAGATATTGATAATCTCATTATCAATCGCAAGAATAGCCAGCTCTCGCAGGGTTGGCGCTTCGAAATGGCGGGTGAAAAACTACTTGATTTTATTCATGGTCAGACAGGCATAGCGGTCGAGGATAATGGTATAAAGTTGATAGTGGCGCATTAAGTGCGCTCTGAGGTCGAGCCTACTGAACCAAAAAGCTCGAAAACAAAACATCACCAATATCCTCGTTGTTAGACAGTTCGGCGACTAATGCCTGGATTTTCGTGGCAGCTTGTTTTCTGATTTCTTCTCGTTTGCTAGAAGATTTCATGGCCGTCGCGTTTTGCTCGCTAAGCAAAACAATGAGTTGATGGCGCATAGCAGGAATGTGTGTTGTGATGATGGCTTCGGAGCTAGAGTCATTTATCAGTACGTCGGCGGTTAGTTGTAAGAAGGTAATGCGGCTTCCTTGGCTGCTTAGATTTAATACTAAGGGTGCGCCGAGAGAAATATAGGCGGTGTCCATTTTCACCTTCTCAGTTTCCCCGTCTTCAGCGGACCAAGCTTGCCCACCAACTTGTCCAACCAGAAGTAAAATCATAAGGACGGCGCTTAACAGTATTTTTTGCATGGTATTTTTCCTGCTCTCTAGTAGTACCATTTATAGACTAGTTTTACAGTCTTACCACCTTTTTATCGGCAACTACCCCATAAACATGAACACTGAAATCATTCAAAAATTAATAGAACAAGGTATGCCATCCGCATCTGTCACCGTATCCGGCGGAGAAGGCAAATATGTTGCCGAAGTAACCAGTGAGGCCTTCGATGGCTTGATGTTGATCAAGCGACACAAGCTGGTATACGCCTGTGTTAACGCGGAGATTACATCTGGTGAATTGCATGCATTAACGATTGTCGCTAAAACACCCGCAGAGTTGGCAAACGCTTAACTATTGTTCGTAGGTAACACCTTGCGCCTATCAAATATGGGGCATGGCTAAGCTACGAACTGACAGTTTCGCCCAGCATTTTTAGCCCTGTAAAGTGCCGCATCAGCACGTTCATAGATGTCTTGGACGCTGTCTTTTGCAATCGGTTCTGTAATACCAGCCGACAATGTTAGTAATACTTTCTCTTGTCTAAAGTGAAGGCCACTGTCGGCGACACCTTGTCGGAGTTTAGCGATCAAAGTGGCAGCCTCAGCAATGAATGTATTGGTTAGGATTAACACAAACTCTTCCCCTCCGATGCGAAATAGGGAGTCAGATTTCCGAACGTACTTTTGCATCAGTTGGGCTGTGAGTCGGAGCGCTTTATCCCCGGCATTGTGCCCATACTTGTCATTCACTTGTTTAAAGTGGTCGATGTCGAGTATGGCGTAACTAAACGGCGTTCCATATCGCTCCCACCGGCCCAGCTCCTGGACAATCTGCTCGTTGTACGCAAGTCTGCTACGGGTGCCTGTCAACGTGTCAAAGAGTAGTTTTTTACGATTATCGGCTAATTTTTGTTGTAACTCTCCCGTTTGCAGCTTCATTTGTGCAATTTTGTTCGAGAGCGTTTCATTACGGGTCTCGATTGCGTCGTGGCGTTGGTTGGCACGAACCACATAGCTCTCTAAGCCACCACGAATGGAATCAATATTGGAGCCAACAATTGTTTTCAACTGCGCGATATCCTGTACTGCAGCGACGTTTTCCTTGATCGTAATAATGCCTGATTGTAGAAGCTTCTGTAATGACAAAGTGTCACTCCAACCGGTCGCCTCTTCTTTAGAATCCTCGGTGATAACCTCTGTGATCCCACTTAATTGTTTGGTGACAGTGAGAATAAAGCTTTCCAGATCTGACTTTTCGTCGCTAAGTTTTTTCAGTGCCAACGAAACACAATCGACGATATCACCCAAGATCTTGGGCCACTCATCATCGGCTATGCCCTTTTTAATCTTCGCATGAATTTTGTCTATCTCGGCACTTGCGACTTGCGCAATTGCCAACCGCTGCAATAAAGAGCTAATGATGTCCTCTA
>JBLHID010000081.1:0-13053 GCA_047615545.1 Polaribacter sp. | reverse complement strand
TCGACGGACTACCGCCGCGCCAGATACCGGTCATTAAACCGGCCTGTCGCCTCGCAGGGCTTGAACCTTGCACCATCGATGCTGAATCGCTGTTTGTCAATGTTGGCGAGCGCACCAATGTCACCGGCTCTGCCGTATTTAAACGACTCATTGTAGAGGAAGACTACGAAGCAGCACTGGGCATTGCACGACAGCAAGTGGTGAACGGCGCGCAGATAATTGACATTAATATGGACGAAGGTTTACTCGACTCGGTCGCTGTGATGCAACGTTTTCTAAATCTTATCGCCGGTGAACCGGACATCTCAAAAGTACCTATTATGATCGACTCATCGCGTTGGGAAGTAATAGAAGCTGGACTGAAATGTGTGCAGGGTAAATCCGTCGTCAACTCGATTAGCATGAAGGCTGGTGAAGCCGAATTTATCCATTATGCCAAGCTGTGCCTACGTTATGGTGCAGCAGTTGTTGTGATGGCATTCGACGAAGACGGACAGGCCGATACTATTGAACGTAAGGTTCAAATCTGTACTCGCGCTTATGAGATTCTCGTTGGCGACCTGGGGTTCAGGCCTGAAGACGTTATCTTCGATCCCAATATATTCGCCATCGCCACCGGTATGGAAGAGCACAATAGCTATGGCCTCGCATTTATTGAAGCGACCCGACAGATCAAGGCCACCTTACCTGGCGCGATGATCTCCGGCGGCCTGTCGAATGTTTCGTTTTCATTTCGGGGTAACAATCCCGTCCGTGAGGCGATCCACTCAGTCTTTTTGTACCACGCAATTCCAGCGGGTATGACGATGGGCATTGTTAATGCCGGGCAGCTTGCCATTTATAATGATATCGACCCAGCGTTGCGTGATGTAGTCGAAGATGTGGTGCTCAATCGATCCGATGATGGCACCGAGCGTCTGCTCGCGATTGCCAATGATTACCAAGGCGACGGCAAAAAAGCAGTTGGCGAAAACCTCGAATGGCGCGATTGGGCCGTCAACAAACGTTTAGAACATGCCCTAGTACATGGTATTGCCGATTATGTACTAGACGACACAGCCGAGGCGCTAGAAGCTGCTGATGGCTTACCATTGAATTTGATAGAAGGCCCATTGATGGACGGCATGAACATCGTCGGCGATCTGTTTGGTGCGGGTCAAATGTTCTTGCCGCAAGTAGTGAAATCGGCCCGCGTCATGAAGAAGGCCGTAGCATGGTTAGAACCGATCATGGAAGCGCAGCAGTCAACCATGAAAAAGAAAACCGTCAAGATCGTACTCGCTACCGCAAAAGGCGATGTGCATGATATCGGCAAAAATATCGTCGGCGTAGTGTTGCAATGTAATGGTTTCGAAATTATCGACCTCGGCGTAATGGTGAATGCCGAAACCATATTCAAAGCCGCGCGCGATCATAAAGCTGACATAATCGGCGTCTCTGGGCTTATCACCCCGTCACTCGAAGAAATGGCTCACGTCTCCAAAGAAATGCAGCGCCAAGGTTTTGATATCCCATTGTTAATTGGTGGTGCGACGACATCGAAGATGCATACCGCTGTCAAAATAGACCCGCATTACCAACAACCCGTGGTTTATGTATCGGATGCATCACGCAGCGTGGCAGTCGTAAACCAGCTAATGAGTAAAACCAAACGAGAGCCTTTCCTACAGGCGCTAGAGGTGGAATACGACCATTATCGTGACCGCTTCGCCGCTAAAATCGAAAAGAGGCAGTTTTTAAGCCTGTCAGCCGCACGCGCAAATCGGCTTCCAACAAACTGGGCCAGCTATACACCGACTCAACCACCAAAATTAGGCGTGCAAACGCTCATCGATTTTTCACTTGCTACTCTGGCTGAATATATCGACTGGACACCTTTTTTCCACACCTGGGAACTACGCGCAAAATACCCGCGCATACTCGAAGACGAACAATATGGCGAACAGGCAATGCTATTATTTGCCGATGCTAAAGCCATGTTACAAGGCTTTATCGAATCGGGTGACATCAAAGCCAATGCGGTGTTTGGACTCTTCCCCGCCAACAGTGTCGATCACGACGACATTGAAATCTACACAGACGAGAGCCGAGAAACCATACAAACGAAAGTTATTGGCCTACGCCAGCAAACCGTACACGCGACTGACAGCCCTAATCTGTCGTTATCTGATTTCATCGCGCCGCGTGAAACTAGTGTCAACGATACTATCGGCGCATTCGCCGTCACTGCCGGAATCGGCCTAGATGAAGTAGTCGCAAAGTTTGATCAGGAGCAAGATGTCTACAACAGCATCATGGCAAAAGCGCTGGCTGATCGGCTCGCCGAAGCATTCGCAGAATATCTACACGAGCAAATTCGTAAGCTACATTGGGGTTACGCTAGTGAAGAATCACTCGATATTCAAGCTCGAATCAAAGAGCAATATCGAGGTATTCGCCCTGCACCCGGCTATCCGGCAAACCCCGATCATAGTCAAAAAGAACTCATCTGGGATTTACTAGAAGTCGAGAAACATACACAAATCACTCTGACAGAAACACTCGCAATGCTGCCAGCATCATCGATAAGCGGTTGGTATTTTTCACATCCCGAATCGAAATATTTTGGGGTCGGAAAAATAGACCGCGATCAGGTATTTGATTATGCGGAGCGACAGGGTATTGACGACGGGGCTGCCGAGAAGTGCTTGGCGGCGAGCATTGGGTACGTTGATACCCCAATCGCTTCTGCGAAAGTTGCGTAAACCAAGTGATTAACAATCCAGGATAGTCATCTTAACAACACAACTTACTATATAACCCTATTTAAATCAGGCCGCATCCAAATCCCTCTAGCGGTTGTCACCTTTGGTTTTATATGAAAAATTTTAGCCATAAGGGACCTAATGGGTCGGCTGTTGATAGAGTACTTTTAGCGCAAACCTAGTTCTTAGGTTTTTATTCCTTATTAGCTTGAGTGTATGAACCGCTCTATTGACGCGATGAATGCTTGCGTTTCCAGACTCATTCGGGATCCCTTCGTAATGGACTAAATTGAAATAGCTGTCCTGCCCATTCCATACTAGATCACGGTTATATAGACAGGCGGTCATTAGGACACGTAAACTGACCTAATTATCGGCTTCGGCTAGCTTATGGCGCTGATCTACCCACCCTCAAGAGAGTACAACTATGGCCAATATACTGATGAAAAGCATGAAGTGGACCCTGATAGTTTTGCTGGGTTTAGTGGTGACATTATCCATATTAATTTGGAGCATTACCTTTCACCCGCCAGAGCGTCAGCAAGAAGCCGTTTTTAACAGTAAGCAGACCCCTGTCTTGGTATCGGGTCAAGAGGTCAAATTGCTGAGTTGGAACGTGCAATACATGTCGGGGAAAAACTATGAGTTTTGGTATGACCGGCTTGATGGTGATGGCCCCGATATTCGAGCCAGTAAAGAAGATATCACTCAGGCCTTTAATCAGGTGGCGGAGTTAATTATTGAACAAAACCCCGATGTAATTTTATTGCAGGAGTTACACGATAATGCCAAGCGTACAGACTACGAAGACCAGCTTCAAAGGTTGTTGACTCTACTACCAAAGGAATACGGCAATTATAGCCAAACATTTTATTGGCAGGCTGGTTTTGTACCCTTGCCACAGATCATGGGTTCAGTAGGCATGAAGCTGGCCGTTATATCCAAATACCAGCTAGGTAACGCCTTACGTCATCAGCTAGCGACCATTAAAACCGACCCTGTAAGTGATCAGTTTAATTTCCGCCGTGCAATTCAAGAAGTGAGCTTACCCATTGCAAACGGTAGTCAACTAACCTTGATGAACACGCATTTTGATGCCTTTGCCCAAGGTTCAGACACTATGCAACAGCAGGTATCCTTTTTAGAGCAACTGTTAGCAGGCAAAAATGCCAAGGGTGACGCATGGGTTATTGCTGGTGACTTTAACCTATTGCCCCCTGGTCAATATAAAAACATGGATGCCACAGCTCAAAGTTACTACCAACCCGAAAGTGAATTTGCGCGCATTTATGAGCAATTCAATGTCATCCCGAGTATTGCGCAAGCAAACGGCACTGATGCAGCAGACTGGTTTACTCACTTCCCTAACCGCAAAGAAGTGACTGTACCAGACCGCAGCATCGATTACTTTGTGTTCAGTGATCATATACAGGTGGAGCAATCTAGTGTTCTACAGCATAACACCTGGCATATTTCGGATCATTTACCTATGGTCATGACCCTTAAGCTGCCTTAACCTAGAACCGTCGGTTAACTAGCTCGATATGATATGAGCTAGCGACTTAAGGCCATCTCTATAAATTTCTAACTAATGTCCTCAACGTATAATCCCTATGAGCTGAGGAACAATTTTAAGGTATGGCAGACGGGTCTGAGCTTGGATGACTGCTTCTAGACCTATATCGGCGAGGAACTATTGTTAGCAGCACAACAGCAGGTCGCAAAAAAACCACTACTTTCGGCGGCGCCCTTAAGTTGGCTCAATTGTTAAAAATCACTCTTAAAGTGTTGTAATTTGACTTTGCACTGTGGTCAATTCTTACCTGTCATAATTAGATCAAATTCCTCAAAACCGAAATCCTCGCCATTAATACGCAACGTTAGGGCCTGTGTCCCTTCGTAGTATCGACGTGTCGTTATCGGGCGGATCGCGTGAACTTTTTTCATAGACAAGGTTTGTCCAGATTCTAGGGTGAGCTTTTTCCATTTGAATACTTTGCCGGATTGTTTGTTGTTCGCTTTCAAAAAATGCACGACATAATCAATGACTAGATCCTGCGGTTTTTTACTAATTGATATCAGGTCAACGCAAAACAACAGCCCATCTCCAAATACTACGTTCTTATTTTCAATACGAATTCCGCTAATTTTTACTTCGGGTGGGCTTAGTCCAAAGGCCTCAAGAGCGCCTTTGTGGCCCTGTTTGATCAAGGTTCGACAGGCATGGTGGACTAGCTTTGTACGGTGTTTATTGGCATCCTTCATCCACTCCTTCGCAATATTAGCTACGAGGCCCGGGTGATCTTTAGCGATATCGTTCAAATGATTAGCAACCGAGCGGCGAACATACTCTTCTTTGTCATCCCGCAAAGCTTCTAACAACGGCAAGGTTGGAGACGGATCAGCCCTAAGGCTGGGCAATTGCATTGCCCATGGTAGTCGAGGGCGGGTGCCTTCTGAGACTAAACGCCGTACATGGTAGCTGGGATCATTTATCCAACCTTGCATGATGTTCAATGTGCGTTTTTCATCAGCCAGCAGAAAGTAACGCACGTCAAATTCCGAAGTAAATCGAATGGTCATTTCCTTTAGCAATTGAAGAGATTCATCGAATGCCGCTAGGCCGTGCTGCCCAACTACTAACCCGAGCGGCATCATGCCCCATCCACAAATACCATAGGCATCACTCTGTTGCCCATCTTTGATGTCATCTGCGGGATGAAGCATGTCGAGAATTATTCTATACCGCGTCTTATGATTTTCTGGCAACACGGCATGAAGATGATCCGCGATTAACTGCGCACGGGCTTTCAATTCCAATCCGTTCAGTTCTTTTAAGATCGCTTCTTCAAACGATACTCGGTCAAATGTCGAAAGGTGAACCTTAAGGTGTCCTGCGATACAGGTCACCAATTCCGCAGAAATAAAGTTTTTAAATGGTTCGCTAATAGCTAATAACCCTCTTTAGAGCCTGTTTTTGTGTCGACTAGGTGCTTGCTTGTTGACCTGACACAAGTCAAAGCGTCGTTCTCGCCACCAGTAAAATGAAAGGTTAAAAGGCGTGGATTCAAATTGATGAATCGCTTTTGCAGGCCTTCCTATTTAGAATGCACTTTTTGATATTCACTACCCCACTGGCACAACATATCGAGTGCTGGACTGAGCCTTTCAGCCAGCTCAGTTGATGTATATTCAACTTTAGGCGGCACTTCGGCGTAAACTTTTCTAATTACTAACTTATTTTTAGCGAGTTCGCGCAGCTGTTGGCTCAGCATTTTTTGAGTGATTTTGGGGATGATTTTTTTCAGCTCGCCAAATCGCAGGGTTTTGCCTCGCAATTGGAAGAGGATTATCACCTTCCATTTCCCACCAATGACATCAATTGCGGTAGATACTGGGCAATCATTCAAGGCCGATACCTCCTTAGTTGAAGCAGGCTCAAGCAAACCAGGTTCCTTAAAATTATTTTTTGGGCTATAAACCTTTGAATTCGCCATTAGGCACTCCTAGGTAACTTAATACCAATACTGTGCGTACTTGCTTGTAGTGCACAAACTATCTATAGTTCCCAAAGTATACTATATGTTGAAAAGATACTGACGATTAAATTTAGCTAAGCAGAACTTGACTAATCAGCTTATTAATAGGCCTTACTAATCGACTTTACTGATCAACCCTACTAATGGGCGTATAGCCTTTAACTCGATTCACCACACTTAAGGAAACATAAAAATGTCGTTACAACCCATAGAGCTCATTAGCTTTAATCTTTGCCCTTTCGTTCAGCGCTCGGTCATAACCCTATTAAAGAAAGGCATCGATTTCAAGATCACTTATATCGATCTAGCTAGTCCTCCTGAGTGGTTCCTTGCGATATCACCTCTGGCGAAAGTGCCCGTTGTGCGTTATGGCGACGAGGTATTATTCGAGTCAGCGGTCATCAATGAATTTCTGGATGAAGTCACGCCCAATCCAATCATGCCAAGTTCAGCACTGGACAAGGCCAAAGACAGAGGCTGGATCGAATACGCGAGCCAATTGATAATGGACCAGTATTTGATGTCGGCTGCCGACAATAGCGCTGACTTTAATAAACATCGCGAATCGTTGATCGCTAAATTACAACGGCTGGAAGATACCATCAAAGACAGTGGTTTTTTTAATGGTGGTGATTTTAGTCTAGTGGATGCTGCGCTTGCGCCAGCCTTCACTCGCTTCGAAATTTACGCACGCCTATTTAATAAAGACGTGATTTCCAGCTTTCCAAAACTAGCCGTGCTCAGTGGACGGCTTTTGGAACTTGATTTTGTGCAAAAGTCAGTTGTTGATAACTTTGAAGAGATTTACTCCGAATATCTTAAAACTAACCATAGTTTTCTTGCGGCTTAAGACTCTTAACCCAAGACCAAGGTCGTTCAATTAAGAAGTAGGATGGGTTAGCGATCGCGTAAGCCATCATTTCGTGATTACTTAGAGCTATGTGCGTCGGGTTACGCGGTAAGACTGCTAACCCGACCTACTTCGTTCTTCACCATTAGGTGATTATCAGCTCAATCATTCTATCCTAATGGCACCGCCAACGCGGATCTACCTGAACGCATCAAGCAAGGTATCGCATTGAGCCAGCCTGATACCAACAGCTTTTATGGTCTGAGAATAAAGGACCGCCTTCCATTTATTGGGGTTAGCCTGCCGGCACAGGAAGGGAACCACTGATGAGCTTCATTATCACCTAATAATTCCACTGAAGAGCCTTAAATACTTTCGATCACCTCTAAATTGTGGATACTTTTAATATACAAACAAGTTCGAATTTGCTTTAATCGATTAGATTAACTTAACGAGAGGAAAAAAAATGAATACGTTTTTAAAATCAATTGGGGCCTTTCTTGTAATACTTTTTAGTATTTCTGCAGTTAGCGCTGAAACCTTGACTAGTAAATTAGAAAGTGGTGACAAGTTAAGACTTGGGTTTGGTACTGCAGTGCCCTGGGCTTATGCGGGAGATAATGGTAAAGCTTTAGGCTTTGTAAATATGATAGCCTTAACGGTTCTTGAAGAAATGGGAATTACGGAAGATCAAACAGAAACAAAAGTTTTTGAATGGTCTGGATTAATACCTGGGTTAAATGCAAATCGTTCAGACATGGTTACTGGTGGTATGTACATTCTGAAAAGCAGATGTGCGAACATGAATTTTTCTGACCCTATAGGCGTTTTTGGTGACGCTATGATGGTTCCAAAAGGAAATCCTAAAAAAATCTATAACTATGCAGATGTTGTTAGAACGGGTGCGAAGTTAGTAACAGGTACTGGCTTTAATACTGTTGAGGCTGCTAAAAAATATGGTGTTCCAGAAAGTCAAATGATGTTAGTCGAAGGTGAAGTTGGAATCCTTGCTGCAATGAAAGCTGGTAGAGCTGATGTTGCTGTTCAAACATTCTTTGGTGCAAAAGAGCATGAAGCAAAAAGTAATGGTATGTTCGAAGTGACTGATCCTAAATTAATGCCTAAAGAAACTTTAAATGTTGTTGGTATTGGTTTTAGAAAAAGTGATGTTGAATTTAGAGATAATTTTAATATAGCGTTAGCTAAAGTTTTGGCTAACCCAGCAACAATGTTGGAAAGAGCTGGAGAGTATGGATATGATAAAGCTCAACTACCACCTCCTTCAATGAGCACCGAGTGGGCTTGTTCAACTAAGTAAAATAAATAATTTAAGTCGTAAATTAATTTAATCAGGTGATGAATAAAAGTCACCTGATTTTTTTTGAATTTAATTAAAGGTTTTAAAAATTGAATTATTTTTCATTTTTAGCTGAACATGGACCTACCTTATTATTAGGAACAGTTACTACAGTTAAAGTGTTGGTTTGTGCCACTATTCTTTATGTAATCATTGCAGTCATTTTTGGACTAATGAGAGTGTCAAATAATTCAACTATTCAAGGTATAGCCACTGTATATATAGAGTTTTTTAGAGGAACCTCTTTAATGGTTCAGTTATTTTGGTTTTATTATGTCTTACCTTTTTTTGGTATTTCACTTGAGGCTTTTGCAGCAGGTGTCGTGGCTATAGGAATGAATTTTGGTGCTTATGGAGCTGAAATAGTAAGAGGAGGAATCATTGCAGTGCCAAAAGGTCAATGGGAAGCAGCTTATGCGCTAAACTTTAGTCCAGCAAAAAGAATGAGAAGAATTATTATCCCTCAAATTTTCACAGTTATACTTCCTCCCGCAGCGAATTTAACAGTAGAACTTTTAAAAGCAACAGCATTAGTCGCATTAGTAACTGTTGTTGATTTAACATTTGAAGCAAAACAAATCAATTCAATTACATGGTTATCTGCTCAAAGTTTTGGATCAGCACTTTTAATATATTACATTATCTCTAGATTTTTTCTTGTTCCTTTCTTACGTTGGCTAGAGGTTCTTGCTGCAAGAAAAGTTGGAAAGGAGACAATATAATATGAACGCAGAATGGAAATGGGATTTCGCGTACCAAATACTACCTAAAATGTTGTGGGCGACTTTAAATACCATAATGGCTGCCGGAATAGGTTATACAATAGCAATAGTAGTGGGTATGATTTTTTTATTAGGTCAACGCACACCTTATAGAATTATAAATATAATAGTTAGAGAGATAGTAGAATTTATTCGCTCAACACCTCTTCTTATACAGTTATTTTTCGTTTATTTTGTTGCACCTCAGTTTGGTATAGTTTTATCTGCTTGGGTATCAGCAATGATAACTATCGGACTTCACTATGGAACTTATCTCTCAGAAGTTTATAGAGGGGCATTAGAAAGTGTTCCAAAATCGCAATCAGAAGCATGTAGAGCATTAAATTTTTCCACAATATACACATATAAAAGAATAATTTTCCCTCAAGCGTTTCCAATCGCTATACCAGGCATGGGAAATTATTTAGTAGGAATTTTTAAAGACACACCTTTGTTATCAACTATCGGAGTTGCGGAATTATTCCATGCAGCAACAGCGGTTGGTGGTTATCACTACCGTTATTTAGAGCCATATACTATGGTTGGAGCTATTTTCTTAATCCTGTCTATACCTGCTGCTATGGGTATTAGAAAATTAGAACGATCAATTAACAAAGCGCAAGGAAAGGTAAAAAATTAAATGAATAACTCAGATGATATTTTAGTAAAGTTTTCTGATGTTACAAAACGATATGGAGATCTAGTTGTTTTAGATAAATTAAACTTAGAAATAAAAAAAAATGAAATGGTTTCAATCATTGGTCCATCAGGGTCAGGAAAAACAACCGTATTAAGAACTTTAATGACTTTAGAGAAAATTGATGAGGGTGTCATTTATTTAGAAAACGAACCGTTAACTCATATGCCTAATAAAGAAAAACTAGTTGTGGCTAATGAAAAGTATTTAAGAGAAAAACGATCGAAAATAGGAATGGTTTTTCAACAGTTTAATCTTTTTCCACACATGACAGCTCTCCAAAACTGCATTGAGGCGCCAGTCGAAGTGTTAGGCATGAAAAAAGAAGAAGCCGAAGAGAGAGCATTAGAATTATTAGATTTAGTTGGATTGTCAAATAAAAAAGATGAGCACCCTTCAAGGTTATCAGGAGGACAACAGCAACGTGTGGCAATAGCAAGAGCTTTAGCTATGAGACCAAAGGTTATGCTTTTAGATGAAATCACATCAGCATTGGACCCGGAAGTTGTTGGTGAAGTTCTAAATGTAATTAGATCTTTAAATAAAGAGCATAATCTTACAATGATTATGGTCACGCATCAGATGGGTTTTGCCAGAGAGATTTCAGATCGTGTATGCTTTTTTAATGAAGGGAAAATATTTGAGCAAGGACCACCAGAACAACTATTTGGTAACCCACAAAACGAAAGAACTAAACAGTTTTTACATGCAGTTCTTGATGCTAATTAAGAAATAAAATTATTTCCAGCAGGTACATCTAATATTTTGGCTTTCAATAGGTTTAGATGTTGGGTTTAATTCAGTTCCTGCAGGTGTGATAGTTGAAGGCATAACAACGAATAGAGAGTAGGGATTATCAACGCTTTCTCTTACACGAATTCTATAAATTCCAAATATCCCAGTGACAGCATGAAAAAAAATTAGAAATATAAAAATCTATTTGAAACAACAATATTAAGTTTAGCAATAAACATTCAGTATCAAATATGTTGTGCCTAAAACCGGATGGTTAAGCATTGTCAGTTAGAATAAAGTCTAAAAGGCATATGCACGTAAAATGTTAATGCCTTTAGTCAAGTTTGAATAAACTATGATTATGGTGACCCTATCGGTAAAATGAGTCGCGAACCCCCCAACCTAGAATCCTCGGTTAACTTGCTCGATATGATATGACCTAGCGACTTAAGGCCATCTCTATAAATTTCAGGCCGATGTCCTCAGCGTATAATCGCTCGAAGGCGGTGAATAGTCTTAAGATATGGTAGCCGGTTCTGCGCCTGCGTGACCGCTTCGAGATCTATCTCGGCAATGATTAATTGTTGTCTTGTGCCGGCTCTGATCGCATCGCTGCCATCAGGAGCAACAATGCAACTGTTGCCAAGATAGCGCAGGTCATTCTCGACACCGGCATGGTTTGCGTACAAAACCCAGACACCGTTTTCGAATGCTCTGGTTGGAACCAACTTATGCGCCACAACTCCCCATTGTTCGCCCAAAGCGGTAGGCACGATAATAACTTGAGCACCAGCTTCTGCGGCAGCACGTACCGCCTCTGGATACTCAACATCATAACAAACCAACATCGCGCATTTAAACTGACCCAAATTGAAAGTCGACAATTGAGCTCCATTGGTAAAATATTCTGATTCTGAGCCTGGTGGCAGCAACATTTTCCGATAATTCGAAACAGTTTGGCCATTGGCATCGATACACATAGCCGAATTGAACAACAATTCATTTTCCTGCTCAGGGTAACCGTAGATAATGGCAACCCCCTGTTGTTTTGCAAGACGAGCGACTCTATTCGAAAAAGGCCCCTCTTTTGGCTCAGCCAAGCGGCGCAAGTCATCCCCTACAGCATAGCCAGACAAAAATAATTCGGGGCAAACCACCAGATCAAGCGATTGCTTGGAAATAGCATTCTCAAGTTGGGCGAGCCGCTCTAGCGGACTTAATCCGCCCCCTTCGCACTGAAATATACCTGCCCGCACTAGCGGTTAACCATTAAGATGTCACGCGGATATTGGGTTAGATAATCGGAGCCACTCTCTGTGACAACAATCGAATCACCGATTCGCCCACCAAGTTCACCGTCCACTGATATACCCCCATCCACCGCAAAGGTCATACCCGGCTGTAACACAGTCATATCACCCGTTTTAAGCTCTGGTGACTCCAAGTAGGCCACACCAATTGATCGGCCAGTGCGATACCCGGTCTCGTATCCGCGTGCCTGATAGACCTCATTGGCCGCTTGGGCGACAGATTCGGCTGTCACACCAGGACGAATCGCTGCTATCGCAGCCTGCTGTGCGTCGATGGCAGCTTGTTGCACCCTCGCAGCTTCGTCAGATATCTCTTTAATAAAAAACATCCTATCAAAACCCAATTTGTATTGTTTAAACTGGGCCATATTGCAAAAACAAAAATAGACAGGGTCACCCTTTGCTAACTTTTTGACACTAGCCCGGCGATGCACCATAGAAGTGTCACGACCCGATTGCATGATTTGTAAGTTGTGGATCATCGGTGATATAAAAGCTTCCCAGCCCCTATCAGTCAGAAACCCTGCTGCTTTTCGAGTGCCCGCATCAATCACTGCCAACGCAGCCTCGTATTCCTGCGCGCCCTCGGCCAGAGCACCCTCTGCGGCCTGCATCATCGCACCTGCTATTAGCCCAGTCTGGCGCATAACATCGATCTCCTCAGGTGATTTAATCATGCGCATATTGCCCAGAATTGCACTCACGTCGTTAAGTTTAGTGATCGGCATTTGATCATCAAACCAGTTTCTCACCAAAGCGGGTAAAACGGCCAATTCAACGCCGATGTTACCCGGTTTATCCCCTATTGCGCGCGACAGTACTCGCTCCCATCGATTTGGCCCCATATCTTCCCAGGTCATCATATCCTCGACCCAGGTCATTTTTCCGACCATCTCACTTTCCATCAATGGCGTGATTACACAAGGCGCTTCACCAGATCGTAACAGTAAAAAAGTCGGCCGCCCAAATTCGACCGAAAGGTATCCCCAAAATCCGGCAAGGTACGCAATGGAGCTTTCATCAGTGATAATTGCAGTGTCGATGCCTGCCTCGGTTAACC
>JBLHID010000080.1:0-13091 GCA_047615545.1 Polaribacter sp. | reverse complement strand
GTATCAATTGAGACAGGCATTATATGCCTCTCTCAATAGGGAGCGTATTATAAACATTTGTCGCCCGGAGTCATTAGGAATTTGCAATAAATTACCTACTTGAAAAATGTATTTTAGTCACAACTTACTCTGGATAGAAAGGTCATGCGAAAAATAGTTTGGTGGCATCAAGAAATCGTTGAACTATCTCATTATTATTAGCTCGATATATTCACTTGATATCGCAGTTGTTGGAACTTAGAATGACCGCAGCAAGTCGTAAGCACATCAATTATCGGAGATAGCAATGCAACTCAATACTTCAATCACTCGCCCACCAGAGGCGATTTTACAAACGAACAAATTAATTAAGAATACTTACACCCTTTTATCTATGACGCTTATTTTTGCTGGTGTCACTGCTTTTATTGGTGTCGCAATGGGTGCTTCATTTGGTATGGCACTTGGGGCCAACTTAGTAGCAATTGGTTTATTGTGGTTTGTACTACCTAAAGCAGCTAATTCTGCCTCGGGTATCCCTGTATTGTTCGGCATCACGGGTTTACTCGGTTTTGGACTAGGGCCGCTAATTAGCCATTACCTTGCTATAAATCCCAGCATCGTTACGACGGCGCTTGGTGGCACAGGTGCGATCTTCCTTGGCTTGTCTGGGTATGCACTAACGACTCGTAAAGACTTCAGCTTCATGGGTGGTTTTTTGATGGTAGGTTTGTTAGTGGTTATTGGCGCGTCACTGCTCAATATCTTCCTACATATCCCAGCATTATCATTGGCCGTTAGTGCTGCCGTGGTAATGATTATGAGCGGTCTGATTTTATATCAAACATCAGCAATGGTGAATGGTGGTGAGACTAACTACATCATGGCAACTGCTAGTTTATTCTTGTCTATCTTGAATCTTTTCCAAGCGCTGTTGCATCTCTTAGGTGTATTTGGTAGTGACGATTAGTTCTTAAGACTGATAGTTAAGTTGTATTTAAAGCCCCTTTTCAGGGGCTTTTCTTTTTAGACCATTTTTTCTTAGGCCTTTCTTTTTAGGATAGGGTTACGAGGTATTTAAAATGAACTGGATTCAAATCGGCTCGGCTCTCATGTTAGCAGCCATGCTGTTTATGATTTTTCCAAGAGCAAAAGCTGCAATCAAACAATCTCCTAAAGGAACCAGTAGCGATTGGATGGGGTTTATTGTGCCTATGGCTGCGGTTATTTTGTTTATATTTCTGCTGATCACACTGGTTTAAGGTTTAACTAGGCTAGTTTACTTAGCGGGGCATCTGCCCAAACATCTTACTGCTACTGGTTGTCTGGTCTTGCATTGTTGGTTATGCAGTTTTAGGTGATAAAATTAATCCGCAACCATTTGTCGTGCCCAAATTTGTCTCGCAAGTATCAAATCTTCTGGCAGAGTTATTTTTATATTTTCTGCGCTACCCAATACTAATTGTGGGGATTGCCCAATAGCTTCAATCGCAGAAGCGTCGTCCGTTATTTCGAGTTTGTTCTCTATAACAAATGTCAAAGCTTCCGTTAGCAAATCGGCTTTGAATACCTGGGGTGTAAAAGCTCGCCACAACCCTATTCGGCTAATAGTCTGATTAATATTCCCATCAACATTCAGCTGCTTGATCGTGTCGGCGATCGGAACACCTAATAAGGCGCCTGCACTATGTTGTCTTGCAGCTTCTATGAGTCGGTTTAGATCCTTGATAGTCACTAACGGTCTAACTGCATCATGCACCAAAGCGTAGCAATCTTGACTAACGTCGGAGCATAATTTTTCTAGACCATTGAAAACACTTTGATGTCGTAATACCCCGCCCTCGGCAAATATCAATGGTTTTCTGGATTGAGGTTGATAGTTTAGGTTTGCCCAATATTGGTCTGTAGCGCTTAATACAACCACAGCCCCTACGACCTCTGGATGCGATAGCAGTCTGTCGAGGGTGTGCTCTATGATGGTTTTATCTACAAAAGGCAAGTATTGCTTAGGTAGTTCGGACTGCATGCGCTGCCCGATGCCAGAGGCTGGAATAATCGCCCAAACAGGGAGTAGCTTACTCATTTAATGGCTCACTTAATTGCTCATTCGAGAGTGTGCCAGGGCCGGGAATAAGCTGAATGAAGGTTTCACCTTGTTTTATCATGCCAAGGTCATTCCGTGCTTTTTCTTCGAAGGCATCCAGACCATTTTGTAAATCTAGTACCTGTGCTTCTAGAACGCTATTACGTTGTTCTAGTAGGTGCAGCTTATCCTCCTGTCGCTTTAGCTCTTTCGATAACTGGACAACTTCAGAAAGGCTGCCATCACCTACCCACAATTTGTACTGTAACCCGATGAGTACCGCTATTAATACGCTGATCAGTATTTTCATTGGCTCATAGGTATTAGCGGTATCTTACAAATTATGGCTTACAGATTACTACTTACAAATTACGGAAGACTGATCGACCTGGGAAGACGGCATCCTGTCCTAACTGCCCTTCTATCCGTAGTAATTGATTATATTTAGCGACCCGATCAGAACGAGACAAGGAACCTGTCTTAATTTGGCCTGCGTTAGTTGCTACGGCTAAATCAGCGATAGTGACGTCTTCTGTTTCGCCTGAGCGATGTGAAATAACGGCTGTGTAGCCAGCATTATGTGCCATTGATATCGCATTCAATGTTTCGGTTAGCGTGCCAATTTGATTAAATTTAATTAATATTGAATTAGCTATATTATTTTCGATGCCGCGTGTGAAAATACTGGTATTGGTAACAAACAAATCATCACCTACTAACTGAATTTTGCCACCCAGCTTTTCGGTCAATACAGCCCAACCGTCCCAGTCACTTTCATCCATGCCATCTTCGATGGTTATGATTGGATATTGGTCCACCCAGTTAGATAAGTATTCAGTAAAACCATGCGCATCAAATGACTTGTTTTCTGAAGCTAAGACATACTTACCATCATGATAAAATTCAGAACTAGCGACGTCTAAACCTAAACAAATATCATCGCCTGCTTTAAATCCTGCGAGTTCGATTGCTTGAAGAATCACTTCAATGGCTTCTTCATTCGAGGATAGGTCAGGGGCAAAACCACCTTCATCTCCGACAGCGGTATTCATGCCTTTTTTGCTCAACACAGATTTGAGTGCGTGGAACACTTCGGTACCATATCGCAACGACTCAGAGAAACTACTTGCGCCAACAGGCAAAACCATGAACTCTTGCAAATCGACACTGTTATCCGCATGCGCGCCACCATTGATGATATTCATCATTGGGACAGGTAACGTTTTAGCAGCGTCTCCACCTAAATAACGATATAGCGGTAATTGCGCCTGTAATGCAGCGGCATGGGCGTTGGCTAGTGATACCGCTAACAACGAGTTGGCACCCAATTTACTCTTATTTTCAGTGCCGTCGAGATCGATCATAGCCTGATCTAATCCTGATTGATCTGTGCTATCGCGACCCTTAACTAGATTAGCGATATCATTATTGATGTGACCAACTGCCTTAATGACACCCTTGCCCAAATAACGGCTTTTGTCACCGTCGCGTAACTCGATGGCTTCACGTACACCCGTTGAGGCTCCTGATGGCGCGGCTGCTCTGCCTACAATGCCTGAAGCGAGTGTCACTTCAGCTTCAACCGTAGGGTTGCCCCGTGAATCGAGAATTTCTCGACCGATTACTTTAACGATGGTGCTCATATTCTAGCCTATTTCCTATTGTCTATTGTTTAATCTTTTCATCGATCTGCTATTGAGAGGAGTTTGCCTGTCATAAAGATAGGCTGCTTGCAATAAATCGACAATACCGGCAACTCGAATGCATCTCAATACGCACTCCAATAAGATTAGCTATTTTTTACCTTTGCGGTGTTCCCCTCACGATATGCCGCAGCTGCATTAATAAAGCTATTAAATAATGCATGCCCTTCCCTCGGTTGTGATGTGAATTCAGGATGAAATTGACAACCAATAAACCATGGGTGATCCGATATTTCGACCATTTCAACTAACTCGTTGTCGACCGAAAGACCCGATATTACTAACCCAGCACTTTGTAATTTATTGAGGTAGTTATTATTAAATTCATAGCGATGACGGTGCCTTTCATTAATTTCTTCCGCCTTATAAGCCTTACTCACTAAGGTGCCAGGCACCAGTTTACAGGTTTGGGCTCCAAGTCTCATGGTGCCACCTAAATCTGCGTTTTCATCACGCATTTCGACCGAACCGTCTTGATTAACCCATTCCGATATAAGCCCTATAACTGGGTCCGGTGTTTTCGGATTGAATTCAGTGCTGTGGGCGTTTTTAAGCCCAAGCACATTTCGTGCGTATTCGATAACGGCGACCTGCATGCCAAGACAAATTCCAAAATAGGGCACTAGATTGATACGAGCATAATTCACGGCTGCAATCTTGCCCTCTACCCCTCGACTACCAAACCCGCCAGGGACGAGTATGGCATCCAGCCCTTCGAGACAGGCCGTTCCGTTTGTTTCGATAGAGTCTGAGTCAATTTTCACTATATTGACTCGAGTACTCGTATGAATGCCGGCATGAATGAGTGATTCATTGAGTGATTTGTATGCATCAGTGTGATCAACATACTTACCCACGAAGCCAATTGTGACTTCTTTTTTCGGTGATTGAAGCGCTTCTACCACTTGATCCCAATCGGATAAATCGACTTCTGGTAGATCTAAGCCAAAGTGGCGGGATACGATTTCATCCAGTCGATGTTCATGTAATTCACGCGGAATTTTGTAGATATGATCAACGTCTTTAAAGGAAATGACGGCATCCTCTGCTACGTTGGTAAACAGAGCGATTTTACGGCATTCTTCAGCAGGGATTTCACGATCAGCACGACATAGTAAAATGTCAGGTTGAATACCAATTGATCGCAGCTCCTTAACCGAGTGCTGAGTGGGCTTGGTTTTAATTTCACCTGCCGCGGCTAAATAAGGAATCAGCGTGAGGTGTATATATAGCGTGTGACTGCGGCCTAGTTCAAACCCCATCTGCCGGATGGCTTCTAAAAATGGTAATGATTCGATATCACCTACGGTTCCGCCAATCTCTACCAGTACGACATCTGCACCATTGGTGCTACTCAGTATAGAATTTTTAATTTCGTCGGTTATATGGGGAATAACCTGAACTGTTGCCCCCAGATAGTCACCACGACGTTCACGGGCGATAACGTTTTCGTATATTCGACCCGTGGTATAGTTACTCTTTTTGGAACAGCGAATGCCAGCAAAGCGTTCGTAGTGTCCTAAATCCAGGTCAGTTTCAGCGCCATCATCGGTGACGTATACCTCACCGTGCTGAAATGGGCTCATTGTGCCCGGATCAACATTAAGATAAGGGTCGAGTTTTAGCATATTAACGCTCAATCCTCGTGCCTGAAGAATGGCTGCTAACGACGCAGATGCAATGCCTTTACCCAATGATGAAACAACACCACCAGTAATAAAAATGAAACGACTCATGTGTCTAGATATATGCTCTGAGGAATATGAAGCTGTGAAGCTCGGTTGGGTCGAAACGATAGCAGAATCCCTATTTGATAACAATCTGCAACACTGTGTGAAGGCTTGATTTAGTGCTCTTTTTCTCTAATCGTCAATCTATCTGCTTATTTAGATATCATCAGAAAATGACAACTGGTTGGTTAGATGCGGTCGCAACCGACCTTGACGATGAATCGCATACTCATTTAGCCCTTTCTTTTTAGCAACTAACGTCAGCATACTTTTGATATTGTTGTTCAGACCCAAGTCAGCCTGAATTTTGATATTGAGTAAGTATTCTCCATTCGGCTTAAGTCGACCTGTACCGTCAATATTGAGTATTGCTTTTCTGTCCGTCAATATAAATCGGTAGTTACTGTCTTCACGTGCGACAGCGAGTTGATAGTCACCTAGATTAATGTCCTCGCCCTCTACACCTGCATTGCTCCATACGACCTGACCATCGATATTGCCAATTTTGACTTGATCAACATTGGTGTAATCAACACTAATTTGACTAAATGTTAGGTTGACTTCACCCGTCGGCTTGACCAGTAGTTGACTCATTAGAGGGCCCAGCTCTGCCATTGAATACTCGACATCAAACTGTTCAATAACAGCGCTATTGGTCAATGGATTAAACGAAATATTGGCTTTACCATTCAAATAGTTGATTTGATAACAAACATGAAGTGTTAGCAAACAGGATAAATTAATCTCGTAATTGATATCATGAATAGGGAAATTATTAGCATAGACGACCTCTATGTGACCTGAGGTTACCTGCCCTTTCACACCATATATCTTCACGTCGTTTGGTAGAGAAACCTGCTTAAGAATCAACGCAACAGGTAGATTGACCATAATAGAGATAGCCAAGCAAAACACAAAAAACAGTGAGATTTTCCAAATTTTTGTCATCATCAATTTACGCTGGCTTCATGAATACAACAGTAGAATCAACCGTCGCAATATCAATGGTGCTATTGATACGTAGGTCTTTTATAATCAAGCCACGTTCCTTGAGTGTCGCTATAAATGTGATTAATTGATTGAAATCGATGGCCGAATAACGAATCCTAATTTCACTCTCGCCTATTGGGGTCATTTGAGTCAGATAAGTTTTGAGCTTTTGACGAGCAACAGCTTGATTGATTAAATTCGCGAGAGAGCCATTAAAGCTAACATTCTTTTTAGTCGCGCTGTTGACCGGCAAACGCGGAACCTCGCTTTGCATCCACAACAAGTCACTTTTTGCCTGATCTATGTCTTCAGTCACGCGCACTAAACTTTTCTGGTATGGATCGATGACAAGGCCATGAATCGATAACACCACAACGACAACAATCGCCGTGACAACAATCAGCTTTTCTCTAATACTTAACTTCGATAGATAACTTAGCATTTGATTAACCCCCCAATACGAGTCGGCCAGAAATAAATTCTGGTTTGATGGTTAGGTTCTCTAATTTCACAGCCAAAGACGATGATTCTAACGTCTTTACTAGTGTTTCTACGTCAGTCAGTTTGGTGCTATTAATATCGATACTTAAACGCGCTTTCTGGAAGTTGATTTTAGTAATGATTATCGAGCTGTATTTTTGTTTGGCTTTAGTAAAGAACACGAGTTGAGAAAGAAAGTCTTTAGAGCCCACTCTAGTTTTGTTCTGTTTGATGAGCTCGATCAATTTCTTTTTCAAGTTGTCGCTTTCCGATGTACCAGCTGGCAAATGAGCTTTTACTACTTCGTATTGACTACGTTTTATATCGGCCAATTGATTTGTCAATTCATCTAAATGGGCCAATTTGTTGTAAGTAAGAATCGCTAGAAACGCGACGAATATAACCGCTACCCATTTCCAAGGTTTTACTACTCCACCCCAAACAGAGGACCGTTTAAATTCTCGTTGCCTCAAATCAAAATTAGTACTTTTAGGACCGCTCAGATGATTTAGCGTCGGAGTAGCTTTTTGGCTTTCATAGCCATCGACTTTGGCAGCCTCGTAAGCATCGTTATTGGTATAAAAGTAAATCACCTGTTCGATGGGCCTGTCTCGATCAAGTTGAGCCCGGTTGAGATGACCCAGCATCGACTGCAGTAAAGCCGATTCACACTTAAACCCTTGATAATGACCAAAACGAACGATCGTGCTGTTCTGGCCGCCCTCACCTCCGAGTACAGATACTTCACCCTCTTTACCTGACCACGGGCAAAGAAAAAGTTCAGGGACAATTTTTGCTAATGTCATGCTGAATTTCTTCTGCAATGCTAGACAGCGCTGCATGATTGACTTTGTAATCACGACGATTGGAACTGAGTTATCGACAGTATCACCGGTCGCAAAATGTTGGCGGTCGATATCGTCCCCTAGCTGGTCTTCAATTTGAAACTCGATCGATGATACAACTTGGCGCGATGCTTTTGTGGGTAAATCAAAATGCGTCATAAGGACGCAATGTTGAGGGATAGTAAATACAACTGGCATATCGTGACTAGATATCAATTCGCCTAAGTCGGATTCAGACCCTGAGCTCCATTGAACTTCCTGTGACACCACATCATCTTGGAACACCAACCAATCAAAAGCATCCAGTGCCTCGTCATGAAAGCGTAAAATTAATTCAGGCATCACACGCTCCCCAAGGTACGGTTGAGTATCGTCGTTTTTCCATTACTATCACGATGAATGAGGGTATTGAAATTGACTGACTGATCACCCTGCACTACCGTGCCGCGAGCATAAAAATAATCGGTGGAGACTGATAAGCCGGCAACGGGAATAGGCAATTGCAAGCGTTCGATGAAGGTGGGGATATCAGCAAAAGCTTCTTTTTCGCGCTCTTCGATATATTGGTCTAAATTGACCGTTTCACCCAATGATAAAAAAACTTCGTCGGTCATAGTATTAACATTGATATTCGTTGGCGCTGGCAATGCTGTGATGTGGGGTCGTAGTTTCCAATACATATCTGCGGTCATATTCTTTATTAACATCAACTCACTTATGTCCGACAGTGGACGATTAGCAACGCGGTAAGTTTCATATTGATCTTCTACACCATCGGGGTAACGAATATCAAAGTCTGTATCCATCCAGTCAAGCAAAGGATCTATAAAGGTTGTTTCGACTTCGAGATTATCGCACAAGCGTCGAAAACGTTGGACTGATTCTTCTGACTCGAGCAAATTATTGATATTGAACTTTGATTGTTCGTCTTCCATCGAACCACTCAAAAAACCACCTTCAATCGGTAACCCAGGGATGCCAACTGCCCAGTCTTCACCGAAATGATCGGTATCGGATTTCTCACTATCTCTAACGAGTAGAACTCTGGCCCAATCCTCTAGCCCAAATGCATAAGAACTGGCACGCTCTAATGTTTGTATTCGGCCGGTTTTGCGAATGGAGAAGGCCTCTCCATGAGTTATCGAAACCATAATGCCGGTCGCGACCATCACCACCAAAATGGCAGAGAGCAGCACAATACCCTTTTGCGATGCCTTCGATGATATTGGTGCGCGGAGTCGGTTATAGGACACCTTCAGGTATCTCCATTATGCGATGTACCTGACCAAATTGTTTCACGTCAATCTCGACTCTTAATGCTATTGGCTTACCCGCTCGCTGTTGATCTTGTTCATCGAGCGGCCATCGTTCAATTGTCTGCTCAGAGCCATCGATAAAATAAACCGCAAAGGATTCAACATTATCGATCAAGACCGTCGAAATAGGTTCTTCTGCGGTAGTTTGATCGAGCGAAATCCAATACTGCCTTATCAATTGATTGGCCTTAACCCTGTATTGCACGCGTTGCAATTCACTTCGTTTATGCTGTAGAAGATTACTCCAGCCGCTATGAGTAAAGCTGATGCCATTATTTTCTATCACAATATGGGGTTTTTCATCACCGTATTGATCGAGTATTTTTCTTGATGAGACCTGCATCCAATCACGGTTCAGGTAGGTTAATGCAAACTGCAACTCTGATAGTCTACGATTCGATTGACCCACCTGATCACCTACTTTGGCAATATGGGTAAGTCCTGGAAATGCGATTACCATCATCACAGCAAATATAGCGACTGCAATAACCATTTCTATCAAAGTAAAACCCTGATAATGAACTTTATTTTGTCGGTTTAGGCAGTTCACAACTTGGCTATGAACCCTGTCGCCCTAGCAATAATATCGTCATCTTCCAAAAAGACATCGACATCGATTTTACGCAACAAGGGATCATCTGTTTTATCAATTTTCATTTCCCATTGCCATTCCACATCCAACATCTTGACCTTACCACTTCGATTCGATGTGCTTGTCGTCCAGATTTTCTTGGCCCGATACAAGGAAATTTGATTCTGGGCAACCCAGTTCGCCACTGTCTTTTCTTTCAGTCTTGATGCGACTGCAGTCGAGCTCCCGGCGCTGGTAATTATGGCGCCCATAGTCACTGAAATCACGACTAGCGCAACCATTACTTCGAGCAGGGTAAATGCTTTTAGACGGCGCATGATCAAAGTTGCGGCGTAGGGCCTTCCATTTGAATTCTCCCGAGTAAGTCACCCTCGAGGACAATAGAATTTTTTGTGGCCTCGTCGTTAATCGTCCACTCAAAGGAGGTCATTTCACCACTGGCCAAAATTAAAATATGAGGGATCAGTTCTTCTTGGCCGACCGATTTTACCACTAAGTTTTCCACCGCTAATATCGATGTCTGAGCCTCGTTAAACTTGATTTTCCGAAACAGCGATTGATCTGACTCGTTCCATGCTTGGCCATCATATTCGAGTACCTGATAGCCATCGTGTTTCAGCGAGATTGCAAAGTTACGATTCTCGAAAATAGCTTCCTGATAGAGTAATCGAATTAACTTGTTCATATCAGAACCCAGCACCTTTAAGTCGTTAGAATCTCGCCCCAAACTGGTCGACAGTAAAATAACACTGATGGATACCGTAATAATGATGACGACTATGAGCATTTCCCATAGCGTAAAACCACGATGACGCCTAGAGTGCCTAGAGTTAAGAATCAAGGTTCCAGTTTCCGATATCAGCAGCGGAGTCAGCACCACCCGCAGTAGAATCGGCACCTAATGACATAATATCGAATTCCGCATGTGTACCGGGCTGCAGGTATATGTACGCATTACCCCAAGGATCATTACTGAGCTTCTTAATATAGCCACCTTTGCGCCAATGCGATAACTCGGATCCAGAAGGTTTTTCGGTGAGCGACTGAAGACCCTGATCTGTCGTCGGGTAGGTAAAATTATCGAGTTTATACAATTCCAAAGATGATTCGAGTACACGAATATCGCTTTTAGCCTTGGCCACTCGCGCATCATCAGCCCGGCCAGATACTTTGGGGGCAATATAAGCCGCTAATACGGCGATTATAGTTACGACCACGATTATTTCGAGTAGTGTGAAGCCACTTTGTTGTTTTGATATTTTCATACTGCTTTAACTTCCATAGTCGTTTAGGCATGTCTATTAGTGATGTCTATTAGTAACGCCTAACCACTTAATTTACGTTATCGTTCAATTTGGCTGCCTTGCCATTGTATTAACTTGATTGACAAGTGCAATTGCAACCGCTAGTAATAACCCATACAAATGAGCATCAATAATCACTGGCACACCAATAAAATCATTGGTTGTGACTGTCAAAGAGCTGGTTTGCTCTAAAGCTACTTTACTACAAACACCGATACCGAGTAACAAAGCAATGACACGTTCAGTTTTAAAAAGATCGATGGCAGCCAGCAATAGCACGCCAAATAAAACACCCGAGTAGCCGACATACCAAACAAGCTCTGGGTTGAGCCAGGTAAAAAGCATTGAAATTCCAATCGCCAACAATAAATTATAAACGATCCACCGACCTATCGACCAAACTGGCCGAGCAATGGCAACACATAACAGCAAGCCTAGGCCATTTAACAACAAATGTTGCCAATTAAAATGAATCCAATGTGCTGATATAACGCGCCAGAACTCAGCTTGCTGAACCCAGTCCTGTTGAAAACGGAAGATTTGACTATCGACGAGTTGCAGGCAAACCATGACTAACAGGCTTACCCCGACAAACAACCAACTTGTCGAGGCACCAATATGTTCATCGACCGTGTTGTTATTGATCAATTTATTATTGGCCCTGTTTTATTGAGAAATCGCTATTGGACAAGGTCATTCATATCAAATATAGGTAACAAGATCGCTAGTACGATGACCATAACCACTATGCCCATGAATAGAATCATCGCCGGTTCGAATAGTCCAACAAACAAAGTTGTGACACTTGAAAACTCTGTCTCCTCAGCTTTAGCTGATCTTTCTAGCATATCACCCAATTTACCACTGGACTCACCATTGGCGATCAATTGCAGCACAAGCGGACTAAAAAACGTCGTTTGGGTGAGGGCTACCGAGATATGTTCGCCTTCCCTTACCTTATCCGCTGCTTTCATGACTGCAATCTTCATCTGTTGGTTTGAGATGACTTCGCTAGAGATGCGCATTGAATCCAACGCGGTTACGCCACTTGACACTAAAATACTCATGGTACGGGTATAACGGGCTGTATTGGCGAGCTTTACGAGGAACTTAATCATCGGTAATTTGAGCAATAACCGATCTCGTAACATACGCATCCAAGGCAATTTCATGAGCTGGCCCAGCACTAGCCATACCAATACAACCCCTATTATGAGGTAGACACCATACTGCTTAAAAAACTCGGATAGCTGGATCAGCCATTGCGTTAAAATGGGTAGCTCCTGATCAAAACCCTCAAACACCTGAACAATTTGCGGTACCACAAAAGTGAGCAAACCCGTCACCAGTGCAAAGGCCACGACGCTTAATAAAATGGGATAGATAAGTGCCAAACTTGTTTTACGCTGCAAGTCCTGTCGGGCTTCCATGTAGTCGGCCAATCGTTCCATGATGATGTCGAGCAAACCAGATTGTTCGCCAGCATGCACCGAGGCGCAATACATCGAATCGAAGATACGGGGGTAGTCTCGTAACGCCTCTGACAATGGATACCCTTCAAGTACCTTTGTCCGCACAGACAAAAGAACACGCTTGCCGACTTCTTTCGTCGTCTGTTGAGATACCGCGTTATAGGCCGACTCAATTGGTTGCCCAGCACCAATCAGGGTTGCCAATTGCCGTGTCATGAGCGCCACAGTGGCAACGTTTAACTTGTCTTTTTTAAGTCGTTTTTTGCCTTCGGTAGTGGTGTTTGATACTTCATTAATTTCGACTGGCATTAAACCCATGCCACGTAATTGCGACCTGGCTTGCCTAGCAGTGTCGGCTTCGATCAAACCTTTTTTGTTATTGCCTTTCTCGTCTACGGCCTGGTATTCGAATGCACTCATGCTAAAACTTCACTCGATAGCAACTCATCGCTGCGCAATAAAACGGTCACTTTATTGGAGGTTGTCACGTGTCACCCTGATCACCTCATCGAGTGTTGTACTGCCATTGATCACTCGACGTATACCATCGTCCCGTAGGCTATGACTTTGAGTACGACTATAACGCTCGATGTCTGC
>JBLHID010000079.1:0-13180 GCA_047615545.1 Polaribacter sp. | reverse complement strand
GCGCCCGGCAAAATATACGATTCAAACCGTTATACATTACACGGTATGCTACAGAAGCTGGGTTGCGACATAGTCGATTTAGGCTTGGTGGGCGATACACTCGAAGCCACCAAAGCAGCCATGCTCGTAGCCACCGACAAAGCTGATTTGGTAGTGACTTGTGGTGGCGTCTCGGTCGGGGAAGAGGACCATGTACGAATCGCGATTGAACAATTGGGCGATTTACATTTGTGGCGTTTGGCGATTAAACCAGGCAAGCCTTTGGCCTTTGGAAAAATAAACCAAACGCCTTTTATTGGACTGCCTGGAAATCCTGTCTCGGTATTTGCCACTTTTATGTTGTTTGTCAGCCCCGTCATAAAGACACTGCAGGGCAGGCATTGGCAAAAGCCCACCGCCATACCTGTAACAGCGGGTTTCGATTGGCCCAAACCTGATAGCAGGCGAGAATTCTTACGCGCGCGACTCGAACAGGACGAAAGTCTCGGCTTGGTTGCGCTTATCTACCCCAATCAAGACTCTGGTGTTTTAACATCGACGGCTTGGGCGCAAGGCTTTGTTGAGATTGCCGAAGGTGCGACGGTCAAAACAGGCGACAAGGTCGACTATCTGCCTTTTTCTGAGTTTCTCGACTAGAATTAAGGGATCTCTAAAAATGCACCCCAAGGTAAGACTAAGGTTTTAAGGCGACTACAATGATCATTCAAGTACAACAAGAAGACTTTGATGTTAGTGACATTAACCGCCAATTATTAGGCGATCGCACAGATATAGGTGCCATCACCAGTTTTATAGGTCTCGTGCGTGACTTACCCAACAGCCGACTGCAACAGATGACGCTGGAACATTACCCAGGCATGACCGAAAAATCGTTAGAGGCCATCGTCGAGCAAGCCAGCCAACGTTGGGAAGTTCAAAACTGCGCAATCATTCATCGTGTTGGTAGCTTAAAACCAGCCGATCAAATTGTGCTGGTCAGCGTTTTATCAGCCCACCGCAAAGATGCCTTTTTAGCCTGCGAATTTATCATGGACTATCTTAAAACTGACGCCCCATTCTGGAAGAAAGAAGTCGATGAACATGGTGAAAAATGGGTAGAAGCCAAAGCCAGTGACGCCGATGCCAAAGACCAATGGACCGGGAATAATGCTAGTTAGCTTGTCAAATCGCCAGTTCGAAACTAATACGAGTATAATTTTCAGATTGATTTCAATGCCATTTAGGTATAAAAAGCTTCTATGAATGTTAGTTCCGCCAATGTCAGCCCCATAGTTCGCCTTCCCACGGCGAATGATGATCAACGTCAAACATTTGACCGTGGCAATGCTGGTGCTAAAGATGACTTTATTGATAGCCGCCGAACACGGCAGGAATCAACCGAGTACGTGTTTCGGGGCGACGTTTTAGAGTCGGTAGAAAACGACAAGCGCTACAAGCCGCAGTTCAATCAGGAAATCGATCCTCAAAATCGAGAAGCCATAGCCAATTATCAAGCCACAAGCGTCACCCAAACCGATTCAGAATCAATCGGAAAGTTGATCGATCGTTTTATTTAGGGCATCTTTTCAAAATATACCTTTCAATCCCACTTTTTTTAGATTGAATTACTAGCATCCCATCCCCCCAAACACACTCAATCTGAACATCTAGTAAAAACTCTCAGTAGATTTCGTCCCTTCGGACAATAACCACCGAAAAAATCCTGATACAATCACCTCCAATTTGTTAAAGCGGCAGCACACAACTAATGGATGTATCCCACCTGCTAGATTCCCTCAATGATCGCCAGCGCGAAGCGGTCAGTGCCGACCCCGGCGCGATCTTAGTGCTAGCGGGTGCCGGTAGTGGAAAAACGCGTGTCTTAACGCATCGAATTGCATGGGTTTGCCAAGTCAATGGGCTGTCCCCTTTTAGCCTGCTAGCGGTGACCTTCACCAATAAGGCCGCCAAGGAAATGCGCTCACGAGTCGAAGAATTACTCGGCATTTCGGCTGGAGCGATGTGGGTCGGCACCTTTCATGGCCTCGCACACAGAATGCTACGCGCCCACTGGGAAGCCGCAAAATTGCCCCAAACATTCCAGATACTAGATAGCGATGATCAGCTACGCATGGTGAAACGAGCGGTGCGTCAGCTCGATCTTGATGAAACCAACTGGCCGCCAAAACAGGCACAATGGTTTATTAATCAAAATAAGGATGAAGGTTTACGCGCGCAACACATTGATGCTGGAAACGATCATATCCAACGCCAGATGCTTGCGATCTATGGTCTTTACGAAGAGCTATGCCAACGTGCAGGTGCCGTCGATTTTGCCGAGCTATTACTACGGGCTCTAGAGCTCATTCGTGATAATGACGATATACGTAGTCACTACCAAAAACGCTTTCAACACTTACTAGTTGACGAATTTCAGGACACCAATGCGATCCAATATGCCTGGTTACGTTTGATGGCGGGCGCTAATACACCAGCCTTTGTGGTGGGTGATGACGATCAGTCTATCTACGGCTGGCGTGGTGCTCGTATCGAGAATATTCAACATTTTGAAAGAGACTTTGGAGGTGCCAAAGTCATCAAACTAGAGCAAAACTATCGATCAACCGGCACTATTTTGAAGGCTGCAAATGCTCTTATCGATAACAACCGAGGGCGTTTGGGCAAAGACCTATGGACTGAGAGTGCCGACGGCGACCCCATCATGCTTTACTCAGCCTACAACGAAAAAGACGAGGCGCGTTTTGTTATCGATCGTATTCAGAGCTGGGTCGATGAGGGCCGTAATCGTAACGAGGTCGCTATATTGTATCGCTCTAACGCCCAGTCCCGTCAGTTCGAGGAAGCACTGGTCACGCGCGGCATGCCGTATCGTGTTTATGGCGGATTACGCTTTTTCGAACGTGCCGAAATAAAGGACGCCTTGGCCTATTTACGCATGTTATCAAACCCAATGGCTGATCACGCCTTTGATCGCACCGTTAATCATCCGCCTCGGGGTATTGGGCAGAAATGTGTCGATATGATTCGCGAGCAGGCCAAACTACAGTCGCAATCACTATGGAATGCAACCCTCGCGCTACTTGAATCGGCACCACTGACGTCACGAGTACGAACATCGTTGCAGGTTTACGTCGATTTAATACAAACCATGAAGGCCGAGCTGGAAAACGCAACGCTGGCCGAGAAAATGGAACATTGCATTCATCACAGTGGTTTAAAGGCTCACTTCGCAAAAGACAAGTCGGAAAAAGGTGAGTCGCGTATAGAAAACCTGCAAGAACTGATCGGCGCAGGCAAAGGTTTCGAAATGGATGCCACCATTGAAGACGAAAACATGAGCGTGCTCGACGCATTCCTCGCTCACGCCGCACTAGAAGCAGGTGAAGCGCAAGCCGAGGCCTGGGAAGACTGCGTGCAATTAATGACGATGCATTCCGTCAAAGGATTAGAATTCCCATTGGTCTTTCTGGTTGGCATGGAGGAAGGTTTATTTCCGCATCAACGCTCAAGCGAAGAACCAGGCCGACTAGAAGAAGAGCGCCGCCTGTGCTATGTCGGCATCACCCGTGCACGCGAGCAATTGGTGGTTTGTAGCGCAGAAATTCGTCGCCTATACGGTAAGGAAAATTACAATCAGGTGTCTCGATTTATACGCGAAATACCAGCCGAATTTGTTCAGGAGATCAGACCCAAAGCGCAGTTTAGCCGACCCAGTTTTTCGTCGTCGCCGCCGCAACTCAGTCATCGTCAAATCGAGGCCGATACCGGCTTATTTATTGGACAAAATGTGAGCCACGCCAAGTTCGGCAGCGGCGTCGTATTGAATCTCGAAGGCCAGGGTAGCCAGTCACGAGTACAAGTTAATTTCGAACATGCGGGCAGCAAGTGGCTGATGGCCAGCATGGCAAACCTACAGCCATCATAAAAACCAATGCGATTACAACTCCCAATTCAATTCACTAGGGCGAGAAACGAAAATGAGTAAACAACAAGTTGCCTTCATAGGCTTAGGCGTCATGGGTTACCCAATGGCAGGTCATTTGTCTAAGGCTGGCTTTCAAGTCACGGTATACAACCGCACCACGGCAAAAGCCAAACAATGGTGCGAGGATTATGAAGGAGCATTTGCCGAGACTCCAGCCAAGGCCGCACAAGGCGCTGACTTCGTCTTTATATGTGTTGGCAATGATGACGATTTAAGATCAGTGGTTTACGGTGACGACGGCGTGCTAGCAGGCATTAAGCCGGGTGCTATTTTAGTCGACCATACCACTGCCTCAGCTAATGTTGCCCGAGAGATCGGTGAAAAAGCATCCGTAGCGTTTCTAGATGCACCCGTGTCAGGTGGTCAGGCTGGTGCAGAGAATGGTGTATTAACCGTTATGGTTGGTGGCGATCAGGCTGCATTTGATCAGGTTAAACCCGTCATGATGAGCTACGCTCGGGCCGTAGAACTACTCGGCGCTGTCGGCGCTGGTCAGCTCACTAAAATGGTTAACCAAATTTGTATTGCTGGGCTAGTTCAAGGCTTGGCTGAAGGCCTAAACTTTGCGCAAAAATCGGGGCTGGATGGTGCAAAAGTGGTAGACGTTATATCGAAAGGTGCTGCCGGGTCATGGCAGATGGAAAATCGCGGCCAGACCATGTTAAAAGATGAATTTGAATTCGGCTTTGCTGTCGACTGGATGCGAAAAGACTTGGGTATCTGCATCGAAGAAAGTGAAAAAAATGGCGCCAAGATAGACGTGACTCGTATCGTGAATGACTACTATGCCGAAATACAGGAAATGGGTGGTGGACGTTGGGATACATCAAGTTTGCTTAGACGCCTAACGGACTGATGCAATTGTTAATAAACAATAGTTTTCAAATCAACCATTTTTAGGTAAATGTAATAAAAGTCAAAGTGCTATGGATTTAGACGGGTTTATTTCATAATTTTTCGGCGTTGTTCAGGCCATGCTTGCGATGGGAATTCAATGGCAGCATGAAAAAATTGGATTTCCTTAATCTGCCCTAGATATATGTGTGAAAGGAATTTAATCCTATTGATTCCTAGCACAAACCTTTTGGTTGTTATGTCATAAATGATGTTTAAGACTGGTTGAAAACTCAACCAGTCTTTTTTTTGCCTGTTTTCTTTTAGGTTATGGGGCAATCCAATACCACAACGCCCTAAATCAACCAGCCAGCTAGTGATAATCTTCCCAATATTTATCGGAAGATTGACGTGGGACACTGGTTGCCTCATCTTCGTCGGAGCCCTCCTGAAATTTCGTGACATCGATATGCATATTGTCTCGCACATTTGTTTCGAGAAACTGAAATATCGTATTACGCAAGCCAAGCAAGATAGAGTTATCAAGCTCAAAACCAAGCTCATTAAGTAAGTCGGTGAGTAGCTCGAAAGAAAGATTATTGAGTGAGTAGATTAAGTGAACACTGTGACTGTCAAATGGTGCTGCAAGGATAATACCCTCGATTCCCGAGACAGCCTCACAGGCAGCTTCTGCCTGTTTGGTGATATCGTCGGTTTGCTTGAGGTAAATTAACCGGCATCGGTATTGATCTGTGCCATCCATATAAACGAAGATTACGCTCGCATCAGGATTATTTCAACATTCCATTGCTATTGGGAGTCAACTCAGGCGAATCGACCCATACTGATACGGGGCAAACTGTTAATATCACGTTGGCAGATTACGTCAACAAAACCCCGTGCTTTTAACAAGCCTGTTACTGCGCTTTCCTGATCGTAACCATGCTCTAGCAATAAATGCCCCCCTGGTTTTAGATAGTCGGGGGCGTCGGCAATAATTTGCTGTAGTGACTCTAAACCTGTGCGACCCGAACTCAGCGCCAATAGCGGCTCGGCAGGCAAATCGCCTTGAGTGAGATAAACATCATTTTGTGCAATATAAGGTGGGTTAGAGACGACCATATCGAATAGCTCTGTCGGTTCAATGGCACTAAACCAGTCCGATTCCATCCAGCTTATATCGACCTGATGGCGTGTTGCGTTTTGTCCAGCCAACGTCAAACATTGCGGACTGATGTCTGTCGCGACAATGGTGGCAGCAGGGCGATGCACTTTAAGGGTGATTGCAATTGCGCCTGTGCCGGTGCCTAGCTCGAGAATTTTAAAGCTTGAGGTTAGCGGGCAACGATCAAGTGCCGCTTCAACTAGTAATTCAGTGTCTGACCGAGGAATCAGAGCCGCCGCGGTAGTTTTGAAGTCTAAAGAAAAAAATTCTCGCTCGCCGAGTAAATAGGCGATGGGAGTTGGTATCAAACGTTGCGCAATGAGCGTTTGATAGGCTTCCCAATGCGAGGTTGAGAGCGATTGCTCTGGCCAGGTATATAAATAACTTCGCGACTTGCCAATACAATGTGCCAGTAGCACCTCGGCATCTAGTGCTGCAGAGTCACTTGACGAGCTAATCTGCCGTCTGGCCCAGTCCAACGCACTACTTAATTCCATTACTTAATTCTATTGTTTAACGATCTATATTTAATTAAGGCCGCCGCTTTCTTCCGACAAATTAGACAGCTGCTCGGCTTGGTATTCATTCATTAACGGTTCAACAATATGGCCCAGCGAACCGGCAAGAATTTCATCCAGTTTATATAACGTCAGATTAATACGGTGGTCTGTCACCCGTCCCTGCGGGAAATTATAGGTCCGAATACGTTCCGACCGATCGCCGCCACCAACCAGTGACTTCCTTTCAGCTGCTTGCTCAGCGTCTTGCTTTTGCTTTTCGGCATCGTAAATTCTAGCCTGAAGTAACGACATCGCTCGCGCTCTGTTTTTATGTTGCGAACGCTCATCCTGACATTCAACAACTGTGCCAGTCGGTAAGTGAGTCAATCGAATGGCAGAGTCTGTCTTGTTAACGTGCTGGCCACCAGCGCCCGACGCCCTAAAGGTGTCCACTCGCAAATCACCTGGGTTAATTTCGATCTTCTGCACTTCCTCACCTTCTGGAATAATTGCAACGGTTGCTGCTGATGTATGCACCCGACCCTGTGATTCGGTTTCAGGCACGCGCTGCACCCGATGAGCACCTGATTCGAACTTGAGGTACGAATAGGCACCATGGCCGATGATACGCGCAATAATTTCCTTATAACCGCCATGCTCACCTTCGTTACTATTGAGAATCTCTAGCTGCCAGCGCTGTGACTCGGCATAGCGGCTATACATACGAAACAGGTCACCACCAAACAACGCCGCTTCATCACCACCTGTACCCGCTCGGATTTCAAGAAATACATTCGCAGCGTCATTGGGGTCTTTAGGTAGCAGCAGTTTTTGCAGTTCTGCTTCTAATCGCTCGATTTTCTGATTGCTTTCGTTAACTTCTTCCTCAGCCATTTCACGCATTTCGGCATCATTTTCGGCTAGCATTTCTTTCGCACTGGCGAGCGTTTCCTGTGCTTGTTGAAATGCACCAAAACTGGTTACAACATCTTCAAGCTGGGCATACTCCATCGACAATGCACGAAACTTATTCTGGTTATTGATCGTTTCAATATCCGATAACAGCGCCGTGATTTCTTCATGACGACCGCACAGCAGTTCCAACTTATTTAGCAATGATTGGTTCATATATATTCGTTACTCGGACATTAATTTCGGGCATCTCTAAAAATGCAATTTTCCCGCGATTGCGGTCGTGGCCTCGTGGTCCCTACTGTTGGTGCAGGAGCACAAAAACAGACCACAAAAAAATCACTACTTTTAGAGGCGCCCTAAAGGTTGTTAATTACTCACCAGTGATTAGTGATTTCAAAAATTGAATAGTGGCTTGGTCATCAGTTTTGATCGCCTTACGCATTGCTAGTGTGGGCTCGTGAAGCATTTTATTGGTCAACGTATTAGCCAGTGTCAAAAGCGCTTTCTCGGTATCATTATCCTGCCCAAATTGTAGCATTGCCTTCTCAATGCACTGCTGTTTTATCGTGTCTGCATTACTTCGTAATTGGCGAATATGATCTGCCGACTTGTGTGTCTTTAGCCATTGCGAAAACGTCGTCACTTCTAGGTTGATAATCTCCTGTGCTGCAGTGGCTGCCAGTTCTCGATGACGCATATTATCATCGACAACATTTTTTAAATCATCAACAGTGTAGAGGTAAACATCCTCAAGGTCGCCCACCTGACTTTCGATATCGCGTGGCACTGCCAGATCGACCATGAAAATGGGGCGATGGCGTCTGCGCTTTAACGCGGCTTCTGTAGCGCCCTTACCTAAAATAGGCAATTGACTAGCGGTAGACGAAATAACGATATCCGCATTCACCAGCTGTTCGGGAACAGCGCTAATACTGGTCGCGGTCGCGCCCAACGATTGCGCTAATATCTGCGCTTTTTCTAGGCTGCGGTTAGCAATCACAATCGACTTAATGCCCTGACTCTTTAAATGGCGCGCGACGAGTTCGATGGTTTCACCTGCGCCGATCAGCAGGGCCCGTTGCTGGCCCAAATCGCCAAAAATTTGCTTTGACAAATTAACTGCAGAAAAAGCGACAGACACGGGGTGCGAACCAATTTCAGTATCGGTACGAACCCGTTTTGCGACACTAAAAGAGTGTTGAAATAACCGATCCAAAATTGTGTTAACGCTATTACCCTTACGCGCCTGCTCGTAGGACGTTTTTAATTGCCCCAAAATTTGAGATTCACCCAACACCATCGAATCAAGCCCCGAGGCAACCCGGAACAAATGACGCGCAACTTCATGATTAGCATATTGATACAGGTAAGGCGTTAACGAGTTATCTGCCATGTGGTGAAAGTCAGAGAGCCAATCAGAAATAGCATGAACAGAATTATCGACCGCATCGCAATATATTTCGGTTCGATTACAGGTCGATACGATGACAGCCTCGTTTACTGCGGGTATTTTCTGTAATTCCGTCAGGGCACCCGACAATTGCTCAGGCGAAAACGCGATTTTCTCGCGTATATCTACCGGAGCGGTCTGATGGTTAATGCCAAGCGACAATAATGTCATGTTCAAGAAGGGGTTAAATGTTAGGTCGCGATTTTCAGGCATTGACCCACTAAATACAAGGCCAGGCTTATAAATCCACTACTGTTTTGGGAATAAACGAACGAAACCGTTTCAAATTGATCATATCGTTCGATAATGTCGGTGACAGCAACGCTAGACGACTCCTCAAAACGTTATGGGATGCATCAAAACTGCTGACCATCGAACGATACACTTTTCGCTTTTGAAGCACAGTGCTACACTCAGTGAAGATAAGAGGTCAGTACTTGACACCCAACATATTGCACGCACCTTTTGGAACTAGAAAACAACTAAAGAAAACTATGACATCAAAATTGACAACTAGCCAACGCAACTTCTGGACGATTCTCCCCATTTTATTGCTGTCCGCCTGTGCCCAACTGCCAAGATCACAATCCTTGAACCTGGTAGAAGTGAAAGTTGATCAAACTCAAATTAATTATTTGAATGAAGATAATAGCCAAGCCAAATCTAATCAATTGAGTAGTGATGCCTACCATATGATGGTCGCCGAACTCGCTTTTCGAAATGACGACATTGATCTCGCAGTTGAAAATTACTTGGTCGTTGCAAAATCGCAAAATAACCCTGACATTGCGGCTCGCGCCTTTCGTATAGCCTTATACGGCAATGATTTTGGAGCCTCCCTCGAGGCCGCTAACCGCCGATTAGAGCTAGCACCGAATGATATCGAGGCGCAGCAAGTTATCGTTGTCATCTATATACGCCAGAAAAAAATTGCGAAGGCCGTAAGCTTTCTTAAAAACGTAATTTCAAATAGTCAGGTCACTGACAAGGTATTGTTTGGTTCACTAATTGGACTGTTTGCGAGCGAACAAGATGCCAAAACCACATTGGATGTCACACGCCAAACCGCACAAAACTATCCCCAAAAAGCCTATGTTCAGTATATGCATGCCGTGTTGTCGGCGCAGTCAGGACAGGCCGAAGAAGCGCTCAACTTTTTGGACAAATCGCTGGAAATTGAAGTTATCGAAGGCGCGTATAGTTCACGATCCAAAATTCTGCTAAAGCTAGGTCAGACCGAAGAAGCGGTTGCCAGCCTCAGACAGGCCGTTAAAGATCGCCCTGATGACAAAGACCTTGGCTTAACCTATGCGCGTTTGTTGGTTGATGTAAAGCAATATGAATTGGCCCGAATCGAATTCGAAAAGCTCTATCTAACATCGCCAGACGATCCCGACCTGCTCTATACGCTGGGTCTACTATCGCTTGAATCAGAGCGTCTGGATGACGCACAAAAATACATGTCCCGATTGGTGACGCTGAATTTGCGCGAAGGTGAAGCACAATATTACCTAGGACGAATTTTTGAAGGAAAGAGGCTGCTCAATCAGGCGATAGAACGCTACCGCTTAGTGCAGGTAACCGAATATCGTTTCGATGCCCAACTCAGGATAGCCGCATTGCTTGGCGCGACAGATCGACTAAAAGAATCTCGCGAGCATTTAGATCAAATGCGTAAAGGCAGCCAAACCCAAAGTTCGATGGTTCGAATTTATATTACTGAAGGAGAAATATTGTCAGCATCCGAGCAATTCGATGACGCGTTAGCGGTTTACAATACAGCATTAGAGCTTTCGCCTAGCAATATTGAACTGTTATTCGCACGTGGAATGGTGGCCGAGAGAGTTGATCGTCTCGATATTCTGGAAGCAGACATCAAGGCCGTTCTAAAAGTCCAACCCAATAATGCCCATGCGTTGAATGCACTGGGCTTTACTCTGGCTGATCGGACAGACCGCTACGAAGAGGCCTATGACATGCTCAAACGAGCGGCAGAACTGCTACCCAACAACGCTGCAATTCTAGATAGTTTTGGATGGGTAAATTACCGAATGGGAAACTATGACGTTGCTGTTCGTTTATTGCGGTCTGCTCTTTCCAAAACCTATGACAACGAAATTGCTGCGCATCTGGTCGAAGTGTTATGGGTTAGCGGCAACAAGGAGGGTGCTAAAGGCTTATGGAAAGAAGCGTTGAGAAAAGCACCCAACGATCCACGTATTCAGCAAGTGATCCGACGTTTAACTCAAGGCCAACTCTAAACATGCACTTTTCCCACAATTGCCGACGTCGTCTCAAGGCGCCTACCTTTGGCAGCTCTGTGCTCGAACCCTCATGTACTATTTTTAGTGACGCCCTCAATAAGCCGACTAGAATAGCGAACACTCAATCGATACACTGAGAGGTTTGTCGGCCCCAACCAAGCGCAGGACACTAATCTTCTCTCTTCACGTATGGCACTTTACGTATGACACTTCCCCTATGACAAAATATATACATGCCTCTTTATCACCCCTGCTTACCGTCGTACTAGTAGCGTTTATCGGTGCCTGTAGTCAACAGCCTACATTACAGGTAACCCAAGAGAGTAAGCAAAAGTGGGATTTGCTACAACAACAGTTGGTCAGTATCGACGAATGGGAAATTCACGCCCGTGCTGTCATTTTGTTGAGATCCGAACGATATAACCTATCAGACGGACGGGATGACTCTGCTCATCAGATAGAGGAAGGTAAGGTTTATCCAGTCGGGATCAACTGGAGCCGTCAACAGGACCGCTTTTCAATGGTGATCGAAGCCCCGTTCGGACAAGGTGTCATACGAATAGAGTCCAATCTTTCACCCGACAAAAACAGGCAGTTTAAACTCACGCTAGCCGATGGAGAATTCCGCCTTGGAGCAACGCCCGAAGCGTTACTGGTCAGTCTGCTGGGCTGGAGCATTCCAGTGAACGGCTTAAAATCATGGGTTAAAGGCTTACCTCAGCCCGATGTTGAATCTAGTTACGAAATATATGGCTCTGGCCGATTAAAGTCGTTACGACAAAATGGCTGGCTGGTCAATTATCTGGCTTACTTTCCTGAAGAAAAGCAGCCTCAGCAGCTGCCGAAGCAACTGTTTCTCAAGCATGAAAATATAGAGATCAAGATAGTGATAGAACGTTGGGGAAAGCATGAAGCATCGGTCGAGCCTGAATCGATATTCCCAGATTTCGACAGAAGGGAAGATCTAAAGCAATGACACAATCGCCCCTGTTATCCCGACCTCCATTGTTCAGATCCCCCGCCAAACTCAACCTGATGCTGCATATTACAGGGCAACGTGATGACGGCTACCACCTGTTACAAACCGTTTTTCAATTTATCGATCTATACGACCATCTAACATTCGAAATAACTAAGGATGGCTCAATTACGCGTTCAGGCAGTCAAACACCGGTCGATGAAGCGGATGACATTATTCTGCTTGCCGCAAAATTATTGCAATCTAAATACAACATATCATTGGGATTGCGATACAGCATTGAAAAGCATATACCCATCGGTGGTGGACTAGGAGGCGGCAGTTCAAATGCGGCCACCACATTAATGGTATTAAACAAATTGTGGGAGTTAAACCTAGAGCAGTCTGAACTGGCCATTTTAGGCTTAGAATTAGGCGCCGATGTTGCCGTTTTCATCGAAGGAAAATCGGCCTGGGCAAGTGGTATTGGGGAAGATTTAACACCTGTCGATCTACCAAAACCCTGGTATGTGGTGATTTATCCGAAAATATTTGTCTCAACAGGTGAAATATTTGCCTCTGAGCAATTGACACGCAATTCTGATCCCATCACAATACGCGCCTTTCTGGCAGGGGCTGGTTGCAACGTATGCGAACCTATCGCCTGTCAGCTGTATCCAGAGATTCAAAAGGCTATCGATTGGCTCAGCCAATATTCGAAAGCTAGAATGACTGGAACCGGATCTTGTATTTTCGCGAGTTTCGATAGCCTCGAGCGGGCCGAAAGTGTAAGATCGCTCGCGCCTGAACATTGGAGTGTATTTATTGTGAAAGCAATGAATCATAATCCGGTTATCGAGCAGTGCAGTTTGCTGGAATAAGAAAGTTGCAGTAAGAAAGTTGCAGTAAGAAGGTAATATATTGGGCCGTCGCCAAGCGGTAAGGCACCAGGTTTTGATCCTGGCATGCGTAGGTTCGAATCCTGCCGGCCCAGCCATATTAAAGTAAATTTTGCCAGTGAGTTAAGCTTGATTCGATTCTCACGGCAGAATTTGAACCTAAATGGTTCGACAAAAATGCAGGCGCATTTTTGAACGCGTAAGCGGCCC
>JBLHID010000078.1:0-13448 GCA_047615545.1 Polaribacter sp. | reverse complement strand
GGTGTTGGCGCAGCAGAAGCGGCTGAACGAGTCGACGCTGCTCTCAAGACGGTTCAACTTGATGGTCTTGGTAATCGCGGCATCGAACAGCTTTCGGGTGGTCAAAAACAACGGGTTGCATTGGCTCGCGCCTTCGTGTTTCGTCCTCGTATTCTGTTAATGGACGAGCCGCTTTCTGCGCTTGATAAAAAGCTGCGAGAGCAAATGCAGATTGAGTTAAAACACCTGCATGAACAGCTCGGTGTTACCACTGTTTATGTTACCCACGACCAGCGTGAAGCCTTAACCATGTCAGATCGAATCGTGGTCATCAATCATGGAAAACTGACCCAGATTGACACACCGAATAATATTTATAATAACCCGGCCAATGCTTTTGTTGCTGACTTCATTGGTGAGTCAACCATGCTGCCATTAACCCACGATGGCTCTGGTAGTCTTTATTTCGAAGACTATTTAATCAAAACTAATTATAAAACAGGCGATGCTAAGGAATGGTCGCTGGTGATAAGACCAGAACGTTTAACAGTCGTCAAAAATGGACAGTATGATCCAGAAAAGACCATTGTTTTTTCTGGCGTGATTCGCGAGTTTGTGTTTCAAGGAGATACAGCATTTGCGTTGATGTCAGTGAATGATAAATATAGTCTGTCGTTTCGTTTCGGTACTGATGCTTCGTCGTGGCAAAACGCACTGCAACCGGGCGACTCTGTTTTGCTTGGGTTAAACCGAAGCGATGTCATTGTTATTCCTGGTGGCCATGAGTTATGAGTGTTCAAAAATCTGCCAGTTTAGATCTCAAGAGCCCCGGCGATGAGGGCTTAAACGAGAAATCGCTAAGAGCTCAGGCTACTCAGGAACAGCGACTGTTGCTCAGTTTGGCAACACCTGCTGTGCTTGCCGTTATAGCAATTGTCGTAATTCCGGTTGGCTGGTTGTTCTATTTGTCATTCACCGGCAGCGATGGGCAGCTCTCGTTAGTAAACTATCAGAAAATGATCGAGTACAAGTCTTACGCACGCACCTTTGTGACCACGTTTGAGGTGAGCATTTTAACCACCTTAATCTGTATTTTGATTGGCTATCCGCTCGCCTATTTTCTCGCCATGTTACCCGAACGACTGGCTGGCTTTTTTATGCTGGCAGTACTGCTACCGTTTTGGACGTCATTGCTGGTTCGCACATATGCCTGGCTGGTGCTATTGCAAAAAAATGGCATTCTAAATGACTTTGCGATGACAATAGGCCTATGGGATTCTCCATTAAAACTGGTACATAACTTAACTGGAACACTCATCGGTATGGCGCACATCATGTTGCCTTTTCTGGTGTTGCCACTTTACGGCTCAATGAAAAAGATCCAGCGTGACTTAATGCACGCGGCGGCTAATCTCGGTGCATCACCAGTACAGGCCTTCTGGAAGATTTATTTTCCCATGTCGCTTTCGGGCATGGTCGCGGGGTCACTCATTGTCTTTGTGCTCTGCCTCGGCTTTTATGTCACCCCCGCCGTACTCGGCGGGGGTCGCGTGATCATGGTCGCTACGCAAATTACTGCAATTCTCGAAAATCAATTCGATTGGGGTGCTGCAAGTGCGCTTGGTGTTGTCCTACTAGTAGTGACCATGGTCATTTTAACCTTAGCGACAAAGCTGTTTAAATTGGACGCTGCACTATTTGGGAAGCGTTAATATGAATTGGCTCAATAAACCGGCTTCAGATACCCAGATAACGCACCGTGATCGACTATGGCTGTATATAGTTGCAACAATTGTTATGCTTTTGTTGGTTATTCCGACGCTTATCGTCATGCCTATGTCATTCTCTGATTCCCAGTATCTGGAATTTCCACCCGATACCTGGTCACTGCGTTGGTATATTGAGTATTTTGAATCGTCAAAATGGATGAGGGCGACCGTGACATCGTTACAGGTCGGTATACTTACCATGCTGTTAGCAACCCCAATGGGCGTGATGGCTGCTTATGCACTGTTTGTTTCTGGGCATCGAGCATCCAGAGCCTTGTTCGCTTTTCTCATCACTCCGATGATTGTGCCGGTTATACTGATTGCGATCGGCGTATTTTATGCTTATGGACGCGTCGGTCTTAATAACACAATTTTTGGACTGGTTTTGGCACACGCCGTCCTAGCGTCACCGTTGGTCATGATTGTCATCACCTCCGCTTTGCGAAACTATGACTTGAATCAAGAACGTGTGGCTCGAAGTCTGGGTGCGACGCGAGTCAAGGCATTCTTTGTCATTACCTTACCGCAAATCAAATTTTCGGTTATAACATCGGCTCTGTTGGCTTTTCTGACCTCTTTTGATGAAGTCATTATTTCGATATTTGTCTCAGGTGGTTCAAATGCAACGCTGACCAAACATATGTTTGCTGCACTACGTGATTTTATCGATCCAACAATTGCCGCCATTTCTACGATTATGATTTTGGTATCCACAACGTTACTATTGGCGAAGCAATTTTTTTCTTCTCGGGAAAAGAAATAGTCCCATTATTGCTGCGTTCATTTTGAATTGTGCCGTATAGCGTTATTATTTATTTTATTTCCATTGACGGTAATGTCTAGATGGGCAAATTAGACCCAGTTTAAGGTGTCTTTTAAAATAGTGGTTTTTTTGAGGCCTATTTCTTTGCTCCTTTAGAGGTGCCCTTAGATTTTTACTGGCCAGGTGTCACTAAGTCGATATCCTTCTGGCCACGGATCATCGGGATCGAGCATAATTTGATGAGTACCCGTTATCCAACCTCGCCCACGGATTGATGGGATGATGGCCTTCTTGGTACCCACTAACGTTTCTTCTACAATGGCACTCTCAAACTCTGAGCCGATAATTGACCTTCCTATCATTTTATCCCCTATACCAATAGCACCTTTAGCATGCAGTACTGCGAGTCTTGCGGAGCAGCCTGTACCAGTTGGCGACCTATCCACTTTACCGGGGTCTATCACAACCGTGTTATGACTGATGGCTATTCCGTTTTCATATTCAAGTGGACGAGCGAACTGGCAAAAAGAAATATGCTGCCAATCGGGGTTTGTTGGGTGAGTAAATCCTAACTGGTCATTGGCAGCAGCGGTGATTTTAACGCCCAGACTAGCCAGTTCTTTTGCTTCATCTGGTTTAATCTCGAAGCCTAATTTTTCAGCATCCACGATGACGAAGCTATCGCCACCATAAGCCGTATCAACACAGAGTGTGCCAAGACCTGGAACCTCCAAATTGACATCAAGTTGGTCGGCAAAGGACGGAACATTATTGACCTGAATACTCTGTGCTTTGCCATTTTCACAGTAAGCTTTTACTTTTACTAAACCACCGGGTGCTTCTAGATTAAACTCGGTGATCGGTTCGTGCATTGGGATGATTCCAGTGTCTAGCAATACGGTAGCGACACAGATGGAATTAGACCCTGACATGGGGGGTGTGTGCTCAGGTTCCATGATAATGAAACCCTGCGCTGCTTCTGAATTTTTCGCAGGCACGAGTAAATTGATATGTTTAAACACACCACCACGAGGCTCATTCAATACAAACCGGCGCAGATTTTGGTCTACTTCAATCCAGCGTGCTTGTTGCCATAGAGTGTCACCAGGTGGTGGTGATACCCCGCCCACGATTACATTGCCTACTTCTCCTTCAGCATGACAGGATACGATGTGAATTATCTTGCTAGTTCTCATTACTATGCCTCCTGGCATCTCTCAAAATGCACTTTTTCTGCGATTGTGGCGTCACCGATTTTATGCTCCTGCACCAACAGTAGGGTCCATGAGGCCAAATCGACATACCTTACATCCATGTACATAAGCTCCGTGCTGGTCCGCCGGCCCGGTCAATCCTCATGTACTAACGTACACTCCGGTTCTCGGCTTTGGCATCCTGCGTTGCCCTACCTTCTGCATCCATGCAGTCGTCCGCGCGGTGCTTCCTTGCAGTTATTGCCATGGATGTAACTAATTAGAACAATGCAGGAGCTATTGTCGAGGAGCACAAAAACAGGTCGCAAAAAAAGCACTATTTTTAGAGACACCCTCAAATGTATGGCTACTGATTGATCCAGACAAAAAATCTGTATTCTAGACCACGTGGATAATACAACGCCTGAACCTTACGTGTAACTTAGACAGCCACATTTTCGTAGGTTGGTGGTGAGGCACGAACCCCACCAATTCCGACAGTCAATAAAGTTCTGGATGATTAGTGCGATGACTCAGTAGATTGATTATCTTGCCAACTTAAATCCCATTTTAGTCGACCCTTGATCTAGCCTTTTGCAACATTGAAATAAACGCTTGCGAGCTAAAAGACAGTGTGCGGTTTTGACGTGTCACGATGCCGAGAACGCGTTGAATTTCCAATCCGTTCATGCCCGTACTATTAAGAGGCTTACCAACCACTGTTTGGTCGAGCATACTGGCAGGAAGCATACTCCAACCCAGATTAGCCGATACCATGACTTTAATAGTTTCGAGATAATTGGTCTCCAAAATTATCTTCATTCGATCTCTATGACTAGAAAAATAGTTATTAATGATTCTACGCGTGAAGGTGCCCATCGATGGCAGGATAGCTGGGTAGTCGAGTAACTTTAACTGGTCGATATGGTGATCATTTGCTAATGGATGATCGGGTGCTAATACGATTTTTAAAGTATCTATCCAGATCGGTTCTAAGTTTAGTTTTGCATCTGCATTTTCAGGCAAGGTGACGATAGCGAGTTCGATCTCATTGTTGGCAACGGCGACGCAGGCATCTTCAGAATCCATAAAGTGTAAGTCTAGATCGACCTGTGGGTATTTGATTTTAAAATCGCGCAAAATTTGCGGCAAACGATGTAAGCCAATGTGGTGGCTAGTCGCCAGTGTCAACGAGCCTGATGGCTTGTCGTTTCGACCGTCAAGGCTAGACTTGTAGGTTTTTACTTCGTGTAATATCCGTTCGGCATGGGGTAAAAAGGCGAGGCCGTTGGGCGTTAAAATGCTGCGTTTACCTATCCGGTCGAACAGTGACGTTTTCATACTTTGTTCAAGCTGTCGAATACGCTTGCTCACGGCGGGTTGGGTAATATGTAATCGTTCGGCGGCGAGAGAAAAGGACTCCAGTTCAGCTATAGTGAGGAAGGCGGATATTTGTGATAACTGCATTGGTATTCCAATTAGTTATGAAAATTATGAAAATTATGAATTAGAGTTATTAGAAAAACAAGCGTAAGATTCATAGCTGTTGAAATAGACACACATTATAGATAAAGAAACCGAAGCAAAAGGCGCTAGAGTCAGAGGCGAAATTGCAAAATATTTCAAGATTTATGAGACTTTAATTATGTCCGCGCAAACGTTATACGACAAAATATGGGCGATGCACGAAGTGCGTCCAGATACTGAAGGCAATGGCCTGATCTACATCGACCGACATTTAGTCCATGAAGTGACTTCACCACAGGCTTTCGAAGGTCTGCAAATAGCTGGGCGTGATCTTTGGCGTAAGGAGTCGATAGTTGCCGTGCCTGATCACAATACACCGACCATTGGCTTGGAGTTCGGAATCACCGATCCAGTGGCTCGGCTTCAAGTCGAAACACTGGATAAAAATTGCGACGATTATCAGTTAGTCGAGTTTAAGATTGGCGATGAACGTCGCGGTATTGTGCATGTTATCGGGCCGGAGCAGGGGGCAACATTACCCGGCATGACGGTGGTTTGTGGTGACTCTCATACCTCTACGCACGGCGCTTTTGCTGCACTAGCCTTTGGTATAGGCACGTCCGAGGTCGAGCATGTCATGGCGACGCAGTGCTTGATTCAAGGCAAATCCAAAAACATGCGAATTACTGTTGACGGTGCTGTAGCTGATGGCATAACAGCCAAAGACATTGTATTAAGAATTATTGGTGAAATCGGCACGGCTGGCGGTAATGGCTACACCATCGAGTTCGCTGGTGAAGCCATTACTAGTTTGTCGATGGAAGGCAGAATGACGGTGTGTAATATGACCATCGAGGGCGGTGCCCGTGCTGGCTTGATCGCCTGTGATCAATCTACTATCGATTACGTTAAAGGTCGCCCATTTTCTCCCACTGGTGAGAACTGGAATAAGGCTGTTGAATACTGGCAGACTTTGCATTCAGATGATGATGCTGTATTCGACCGAGAAATCCACATTGATGGTACATCGATTGAACCGCAAGTGACCTGGGGGACATCGCCCGAAATGGTGGTTGCCGTGAGTCAATTAGTACCCGATCCTGCATCCGAGATTGATTCAGTTAAGTCAGGTGGCATGCAAAAAGCACTGGATTACATGGGACTGAAAGCGAATACGGCATTTAATGATATTACGCTTGATAAGGTATTCATCGGTTCGTGCACTAATTCGCGTATCGAAGATATGCGAGCCGCTGCCGCTGTAGCCAAAGGCCGCAAGGTTGCTGATAGCATCATAGTAGCGATGGTGGTGCCTGGATCTGGTTTAGTGAAAAAACAAGCTGAGGCAGAAGGGTTAGATAAAATATTTATCGAGGCTGGTTTTGAGTGGCGCGAACCGGGTTGCTCTATGTGTTTGGCGATGAATGCCGATAGGCTCGAACCAGGTGAACGATGCGCGTCGACTTCGAACCGAAATTTTGAAGGGCGGCAAGGGCAGGGTGGTCGAACGCATTTAGTCTCACCGGCAATGGCTGCTGCTGCGGCGGTGACGGGCTATTTTATTGATGTGCGAAAGCTGACTTAACCTGACTTAACACCCTACCTATGCGTTATCAGCGGAGATATTATCATGGATAAATTTGAAAAAATGAGCGGAATCGTCGCAGGTATTGATCGTCCCAATATCGATACCGATGCGATTATTCCCAAGCAGTATTTAAAGTCGATTAAGCGATCTGGCTTTGGCCTTACTTTGTTTGACGATTGGCGTTATCTCGACCCAGGCGAGCCAGGCGGTGATCACACGAGTCGTCGGCTAAACCCTGAATTCGTATTAAACCAGAAACCCTTTGATGAAGCTGAAATTCTGATCGCGAGAGAGAATTTTGCTTGTGGTTCATCACGCGAACATGCGGTTTGGGCATTGACTGACTTTGGTTTGAAGGTGGTTATCGCGCCAAGTTTTGCCGATATATTTCATAGCAATAGTTTTAAGACAGGCTTGTTGCCCATCACACTAACCGCTGAGCAAGTCGACCAGTTGTTTGTGGAGTTGGATCAGCAAACTGGCACTGGTTCAGCTTATAAGCTAACAATAGACCTCGCTGCGCAAAAAGTTATTACCCCAACTGGCACTCAAATGTCATTTGATATTAACGAATTCCGCAAACATTGTTTGCTTGAAGGTCTGGATGACATTGGCTTAACGATGCAACATGCCGACCAAATCAAAGCCTTCGAGTCGCAATATTTTGAAAAGGCCCCATGGCTTCTTTAAAATAATATTGTTATCGAAAGCTTGGGCCTTAAATGTCAGGTTTTATATTTATGTTTAGATTGAATTAAGAGATTAAGAAAAATGACGAGCAAAATTGCAATCTTACCGGGTGATGGAATAGGCCCCGAAATTGTCGCTGAGGCAGTAAAAACACTGGAGTGTTTGAAACAGAATTTTGGCTTTGATGTAGAGCTAGAATCCGCTGCCTTCGGCGGCGCGGGTTATGACGAAGCTGGGCATCCCCTTCCAGATGCGACTCTGGCAATTTGTAAAGAGTCTGACGCCATATTACTCGGTTCGGTTGGCGGCCCGAAGTACGACACCCTTGAACGAGAATTGAGGCCTGAACGTGGCCTGCTTGGATTGCGCTCGAAACTGGAGTTGTTTTCCAATCTGCGTCCCGCTATTTTGTATCCGCAGCTGGCAAGTGCTTCAAGTCTCAAAGCAGAGATTGTATCCGGCCTCGATATTATGATTGTACGAGAGTTGACCGGTGGCATTTACTTTGGTCAGCCACGAGGCATTCGGGAGTTGGATGATGGCCAGCGCCAAGGTTTTAACACGATGGTTTATAGCGAGCGTGAAATTGAACGAATTGCGCGTTCAGCTTTTGATATAGCTATGGTGCGTAATAAGAAGCTGTGTTCAATCGACAAGGCCAATGTCCTTGAAGTGTCAGAGTTATGGCGTGAGGTGGTTACTCGAGTCGGGCAAGATTACCCCGAGGTTGAGTTATCCCATATGTACGTCGATAACGCTTCAATGCAGCTGGTGCGAGACCCTAAACAATTTGACGTTATGGTAACGACTAACCTGTTTGGTGACATTCTGTCAGACACGGCGGCGATGTTAACTGGCTCTATCGGCATGCTACCTTCGGCCTCACTGGATAAACATGGTAAAGGTATGTACGAGCCTATTCATGGTTCTGCACCTGATATAGCCGGAAAAGGAATTGCGAATCCTTTGGCAACAATATTGTCGGTTGCGATGTTGTTGCGTTACAGCATAAACCGACCAGAACTCGCTAATCATATCGAAACAGCGGTTGGTAATGTGTTAAATCAAGGTTTTAGGACGGCCGATATTGCTGATGGTGGCCACTCCGTTAGTACCGTCGAAATGGGTGATGCTGTGGTAGCAGCTTTGAGGGCTCTCAGCTCTACTTAGAGCATTACTCACCCATAATCACTCACCTCAATTACTTAAGAGAATAGAAATCAAGATGAAAAGAGTAGGATTCGTAGGTTGGCGCGGCATGGTTGGCTCAGTATTGATGCAGCGTATGACCAAAGAGAATGACTTTGCCAATATCGTCGAGCCAGTGTTTTTCACTACCTCGCAAGTAGGTGAGTCAGGTCCTGATATTGGAAAAAATATACCCAAATTAAAAGATGCCAATGATATTGAAAGTCTGAAGGCTATGGATGCTATTGTTACTTGTCAGGGTGGAGATTACACCAGTAAAGTCTATGCGGATTTGAGAGCCAGCGGCTGGAATGGCTATTGGATTGATGCCGCGTCAACACTTCGAATGCAGGATCATACTGTTATCGTTCTCGATCCGGTTAATCGCTCAGTGATCGACGATGCGTTAGCGGCAGGCAAGAAAGACTTTATTGGCGGCAACTGCACTGTCAGTTTAATGATGTTGGCTATGGGCGGTTTACTTGAACACGACTTAATCGACTGGATTAGCGTGATGACTTATCAGGCTGCCTCTGGTGGTGGTGCCAAACACATGCGTGAGCTTATTGCTCAAATGGGTAGCACACACGCTTGCGTCAAAGATCTGCTAGATGACCCGAAATCGGCCATTCTAGAAATAGACAGAAAAGTAACCCAGCATTTGCGTTCAGAACAATACCCAACTGATCAATTCGGTGTGCCTTTAGCGGGCAGTTTAATCCCGTGGATTGATGTGCAATTAGACAATGGCCAAAGCAAAGAAGAGTGGAAAGGCGGTGTTGAGGCGAATAAAATCCTAGGTCGAACAGGTAACGACAGCTCCAGCAATATCATTCCTATTGATGGGCTTTGTGTTCGTATCGGCGCAATGCGTTCGCATTCGCAGGCGCTGACAGTGAAATTGAAAAAAGATGTGCCAATGGATGAGATTGAGCAAATGCTCCGCGAATCCAATGAATGGGTAAAAGTAGTAAAGAACGACAAGCAGTTGACGATGGATCAATTATCGCCAGCAGCAGTGACCGGCTCACTCGATATTCCTGTCGGCCGATTACGAAAAATGAATATGGGTAACGAGTATCTCTCAGCGTTCACCGTCGGTGATCAGTTACTGTGGGGTGCAGCCGAGCCTTTACGTCGTATGTTAAATATTATATTAGAGCATTAGCAATATGGAACAGGGTAAAATTGCAATCACGCACGCCAGCGAAAGTTTGGCAGAAGCAATACTTGAAAAACTAACCGAATCGGGCCTTGGTGCGGAGTCAGTTGTATTACTTGGTGATGAATCTAAAGCCGGTGTGAAGCTGGCATTTGGGAGCAACTATCTTACAGTCGAAGACCAGCACGAATTTGATTACTCGACATGTTCGTTAGTTTTATTGACTCAACGTGATGATGAAATAGCATCAAAGCTCGAATCTCAGAGTGCTTTAGTACTGAGTCATGTACACGGCGATGGGCGAGGTTTAATTTATGCTGCGAGCAAGAATGCTGAGCTCGACATTTCATATACCCAGCAAAACATTCAATTGGTCTCAGCCGAAATAGCTTGCCTATTGGGTGTTTTACCTGCGTTGCACGCGCATACGGCCATCTCGACTATTAATACAACGTTTCTTCGTAGCGTCGAATCGAAAGGTAAAGCCGGGGTTGATGAGTTGGCCAACCAAACAGTTGAACTACTAAATGGCAGAGATGTTATTTCAGCTGTATACCCGCTGCAAATAGCTTTCAATATTATTCCTGCTATTCCTATACCTTGCTTTAATGATGATTTAGCGAGATTTCTTGGTGACGATGATATTGAGTGCGCTCATCAAATTATCGATGTCCCTGTATTCCATGGGCTAGGCATCGCAGTTCAACTCAGTTTCCAATCAAAAGTTGATCTAAGTCAGTTTGAAAAAATACTCAAAGAATTAGATAATGTGGTTTATAAGACAACGACCTCCAGTCCAATAACTGACTGTAATCAATCATTTAACTGCACCATTAGTGAGTTAGTGCAAGTAGCGAACCAACCAAATAGGATCCAGTTTTGGCTGGTCGCTGACCCATTAAGGTATGGGCTGACGGCCAATTACGTGAATGTTGTAGATATTTTGTTGAAATCTTTCTTATAATCTATAGTTACAAATACTTGTGAAAGTTCTTTCATTAAAGTAAATTCTCTAGCTATATCCATAGGTATATGGTTTATCAGTGTTTTTTATAAAAAATATGTAGGGAGCGTGGAGACAAGTCGTGCGTAATCTGAGACTAATTATTATATTTTGGTTGGCAAGCTTTGCAATGCCAGGGATCAGTTTTGCATTGAATTTGGGTGAAATTGATGTCAGTTCATTTCTCAATCAACCTCTTAAAGCTGAAATTGAGGTTATCTCCGCTCGACCTGGTGAGATTGGCTATTTATTAGTCAGTTTAGCGTCGAGAGATTCTTTTGCTCGTGCAGGCTTGTCTCGGCCTGATTATTTGTCTGACTTGCTTTTCGAGGTTAAAAAAAGTGAGGGCGGTGACCAAGCAACAGTGTTAGTCACCACTGAAAATGCCATTAATGAGCCGTTTTTACATTTTCTAATTGAGGCTGACTGGTTTAGAGGCCGAGCATTTAGAGAATTCACCATATTACTTGACCCACCATTTAAAGCTGATAGTGCAGCATCAGTCTCCTTGTCAGCTATCGAAGAAATCGTTAGCACTAGTGAAGTCAATACGGCAGGATCGACTGAAACTGTAGAAACCACAAGTGTCACTAGCAGTGCTGCTTCGGATAGTGTTGTTGTCAGAAAAGGCGGTACCTTATGGTCTATCGCCAATCAGTTTAAAGACCCCGAACATAGTATGGCGCAGGTAATGCTGGCGATGCAGAGAGCTAATCCAGATGCTTTCTCTAACAATAACATCAATAACTTAAGAATCGGTGCTGTCCTTCGTGCGCCGACTGCTGATGAGCTTGACCAATTAAACAAGCAGCAGGCTTATGCCAAAGTATTAGAGCAAAATGGTCTTTGGAACGCCTATGTTGGAAGTGTAGAAGGGACTTCGGTATCGATTGCAAGTGGCGATGGGGGTAGTAATGGTACTGATGGTAAGAAAAAGGTAGACGGGGATTTCAGTCTATTGACCCCTGATGATGGCGACTCTGAATCAGCGGGTCAGGGCGAAGATGGTGATACTAACAAGTTTAAAACTCAATTAGCTCTAGCTGAAGAGCAACTGGATGCTTCTCGTATAGAGAATCAGGAGATGAAGTCTCGCATTGCGGCCCTTAAAGCACGGATCAGTAAGTTCGACGAGTTACAAAAAATGGTCGAAATCGAAGATGATAGGCTGGCACAATTGCAGGCGGATCAAGCTGAAAATTTGGCTGTAGAAGAAACCGAAATAGCCGACGAGCAGACTGCAGTTAAAGCTCCAGCGTCAGTCATTTTGGCTGAAACAAAGCAGAAGGAATCGTCATTATTTGACGGTATTTTACCACCCAGTATCATTAACCTTATCCAGTCCATGAGCGGGGTAGTAGATGATCTTATCCAGTCTATGACGGGGTTCGTAAATAGTATTGTCCCGGCTGCGACCGGGCTAGTAAATAATATTGTTCCAGCTATGAGCCGATTACGTGATGATCCTGTTGCGCTGGGTGGACTGGGTGCTGTAGTCATCCTATTATTAGGTTTTATTTTATACCGTCGTCGCAAAAGCAGTGAAGATAAAGGCGATGCAGATATTATTACCGTGAGTGATTTTGGATTAGAAGAGTCATTCGCTAGGGCTGAAGACCTAGCGCCAGTTAACTTGGCTAAAAATGCGACAGATGCTGACACTAATATTGATGCTGAACCTGTTGCGCCAGAATATATAGACAACGAGGGCGACGAGTTTTCGACGCCAGCAGAAGTATTTAAGTCGGATATACCTGACGACGATACGGACGATAGTGAAGCATTTGTAGATCACGATGATGTGCTAAACGAAGTCGATGTGTATTTAGCTTATGGTCTTTACGACAAGGCTGAAGAATTATTGACAGAAAGCCTCGGTGCTCATCCAGATCAGGCTGCCTACCGTGCAAAGTTACTAGAAACCTACTTCGCTACTAAGAATGTCGATGACTTTTCCAGTGAAGCGGAGTTGCTTAAATTAATGGGCAGCGCAGGTGAGGAGCACTGGGATAAAGTCCAAATAATGGGTTACGAGTTAGCCCCCGACAATGCATTATTTTCAGCAGCTAAAGATAGTAGTATTAGGGCTAGCGATTCTAAAGTTGCCAAGCCTGAAAAAGCTGATTTCGACTTAGATGCTAGTGAAGACGATACAAACCTCGTTACCAACGATTTTAACCCGGAAGAAGACAGTAATGACTTTGCTGAGACCCAAACGATTAAAACCGTTGCAGATACCCAGGAACTTACTGATGAATCAGATTCTGTAGACACTCCTCAGTTTGGCAGTGACTTGTCCACCGATTTTAACCTGGAAGAAGACAGTAATGACTTTGCTGAGACCCAAACGATTAAAACCGTTGCAGATACCCAGGAACTTACTGATGAATCAGATTCTGTAGACATTCCTCAATTTGACAGTGACTTGTCCACCGATTTTAACCTGGAAGAAGACAGTAATGACTTTGCTGAGACCCAAACGATTAAAACCGTTGCAGATACCCAGGAGCTTCCTGACAAATCTGATTCTGCAGACACTCCTCAGTTTGGCAGTGACTTGTCCGATGAGTTGGAGGAATTTGAATTTACGCCTAATACTGCAGAAGAAGAGGATTATGAAGACGAGGATTATGAAGACGAGGATGA
>JBLHID010000077.1:0-13496 GCA_047615545.1 Polaribacter sp. | reverse complement strand
AGCTGGCCTCGACAATGACACAACTGCCGCAGCTGCCGTTAAAGCGCTATCGCATACCTTGCTAATGTTTGATGCCTTCCATGACGTAAAGGAAAAAGCGGACGCCGGTAATGCCTATGCTAAGCAAACCGTCGAGTCATGGGCTAACGCCGAATGGTTCACCAGCAAGCCACCATTGGCGGACAAGGTAACTGTCACCATATTTAAGGTGCCTGGCGAAACCAACACCGATGACCTGTCGCCCGCACAAGATGCTTGGTCACGCCCCGATATTCCGTTACACGGTAATGCAATGTTGAAAATTGCGCGAGAAGGCGTCGCAGCTAACCCGCTAGAAACGATCAAAACCTTAAAAGAAAAAGGCTTCCCAGTGGCTTATATTGGAGATGTAGTCGGTACCGGCTCTTCACGCAAATCGGCTACTAACTCCGTACTGTGGCACATGGGTAAGGACATCCCTTTTATTCCTAATAAGCGTAACGGTGGTTATTGTTTCGGTACTAAAATCGCACCTATCTTCTTCAATACAATGGAAGACGCTGGCGCACTACCGATCGAAATGGACGTCGCAAATATGGAAACCGGCGATATTATCGACGTCTATCCTTTTGCAGGAAAAGCAACCAAACATGATAGCGACGAAGTGGTCGCCACCTTTGAACTCAGCACCAACGTTTTAAAAGACGAAGTTCAAGCCGGGGGCCGCATTCCATTGATTATTGGTCGTGGACTCACCGGCCGAGCGCGCGAATCATTGGGTTTACCCGCCAGCGATGTGTTCGAAGTACCTTTAGTCAAAAAAGACAGTGGCAAGGGTTTTACCTTGGCGCAGAAAATGGTCGGCAAAGCTTGTGGCGTACCGGGCGTTCGCCCCGATATGTACTGCGAGCCAAAGATGACCACCGTTGGGTCGCAAGACACAACCGGCCCAATGACGCGCGACGAACTGAAAGATTTGGCCTGCCTAGGCTTTTCTGCTGACCTGGTCATGCAGTCTTTTTGTCACACAGCACCTTACCCTAAACCAGTCGATGTCATTACTCACCACACGCTGCCTGATTTCATCCAGACTCGTGGCGGTGTTTCGTTGCGTCCTGGCGACGGTGTTATCCACTCGTGGATGAACCGCATGTTGCTGCCTGATACAGTCGGTACTGGTGGTGATTCACACACTCGTTTCCCGATTGGTATTTCATTCCCTGCTGGTTCTGGTTTAGTTGCTTTCGCAGCGGCAACCGGTGTCATGCCACTGGATATGCCCGAGTCAGTTCTGGTTCGTTTTAAAGGCGAAATGCAGCCAGGCATCACCTTGCGTGATCTGGTCAACTCCATTCCTTATGTCGCAATTCAGCGCGGATTGTTAACGGTAGAGAAGAAAGGCAAGAAGAACGTCTTCTCTGGTCGTGTCCTAGAAATCGAAGGCTTGCCACAGCTCAAAGTCGAACAGGCATTTGAACTATCCGATGCCTCTGCGGAGCGATCATCGTCAGGCTGTAGCGTTAAGCTCGATAAAGAACCCATCATCGAATACATGAACTCAAACATCACCATGTTCAAGTGGATGATTTACGAAGGTTATGGTGACGTACGCACCATCAAACGTCGTATCGAAGAAATGGAAGCTTGGTTAGCAAACCCAGTATTAATGGAAGCCGACACCGACGCCGAATATGCTGAAATCATTGAGATTGACCTTAACGAGATCAAGGAGCCATTGCTGGCTTGTCCAAACGATCCTGACGACGTCAAGACCCTGTCAGACGTTGCTGGTACTAAAATCGATGAGGTCTTCATCGGGTCCTGCATGACCAATATTGGTCATTTTCGTGCGGCAGGTAAATTGCTCGAAAAACTAGAAGGTCCTGTTACAACTCGACTATGGATTGCACCACCCACCAAAATGGACGAAGCGCAGTTAACCGCCGAAGGTTATTACAATATCTTTGGCCGTACCGGTGCTCGTACCGAAATGCCCGGCTGTTCATTATGCATGGGTAATCAGGCCAGAGTCGCAGCCAACAGCACTGTTGTTTCGACCTCAACCCGAAACTTTCCGAATCGCTTGGGTGCCGGAGCTGATGTCTATTTAGCATCAGCAGAGTTATCTGCAGTTGCGTCTATTATGGGTAAGATTCCAAGTATGGAAGAGTACATGGTCTACGCAAACGACATCAATACAATGTCAGACGATGTGTATCGCTATCTCAACTTTAACGAAATGGAAAGCTACATGAGCGCGGCGAAAAGTGCGTTCCCTGTAGCAGTCGTTTAGGCGTCAGTCTTAACGAGTTAAACCAAAAAGGCGCTCATTGGGCGCCTTTTTTATGGCCGTATTCGATAGTTAATTAACTTATTGGGTGGAAAAACTGCGGTAGAATTTCGACTACAACAGACGTGAATATAAAAGGTATAATATCAACGATTGACCCCTAACTACATATTTTTGGTGTGGGAAGCGAACATTGACGACATCCACACTATCATTGTTTGACCGATTTTTATCAAAGGCAGATTCAACCTTGAAGTGCATAACCAATTAAGAAGTTAGTGCTGCCATGTGTTCAGCCATTTTATCACCAGTGTTTGATAGTCGAGCTTCTTTCACTGTCTATTGTTAAGTGAGGCTATCACGGATGCCACTGCTCTTGGCACCACCAGCTTTAAATCGGTATGCTTTGGCCAATAATGCCTCAGTAGCGCATTCGTATTCTCATTCAATCCTTGTTGCCATGAACTATACGGATCTACAAAATAGACTACTGCGCCTAGCGCTTTTGTCATTTTTTCATGGTACGCAAACTCTTTCCCATTATCGGGAAGATCGCCAATACCGCTCTTTCATAAGGCGCTAGCAACGAGACCTTTGCTGCAGTAATGACTTCGGCTGACTTACTATTGACGCGCTTTGATACTGTAAATCTCGTTGCCCTATCGACAATCGTGACGAGCGAACCACTGTGACCCTTACCTATAACCAGGTCGATTTTCCAATCCCAAATACGAGTTATTTCTTCTACTATGTCTGGGCGCTCATCAATACTGACTCGATTCTTGATATGATCATGCCCAGCATAGCGCTTACGGCGTGGCAGATAGCGCTTTCCTTGACGTCGTAGGTCTTGATATAACGGGTTGTCTGATTGCTTGTGGCGCCAAATATTTTGATAGATAGTTTCATGCTGATTAACGCGTCCTCTCTCTTCGTAACCAACCTGAAATTTGGTCAGGACTCCATTTTAGGAGTAACTTCGAATCGATTAAGTTCGTTATCTAAGGGACTTTTTTATCGGCCTAGTGGCGATTAAGCGCCTATTTTCACTTATGTTCTGCGCCTCCTTATACCCATAACGACAAGAACCTTTATTGCGGCGAAGCTCCCTGCTGATGGTTGACTGACTAGTACCAACAGCCGCTGCGATTAATGCTTGTGTATTACTTGTTTTATTTAACACATAAATCTGGCATCGTTCGCTATAGGAAAGCTGCGAGTAAGTTTTCATTGCATTATCTTTTGCCGGAGAAAAATAAGATGGCTTACAATCAGCTATCCGCTTTTCCTACCGATTTAAGTTATGCACTTCAGAGTTGAATCTAAGTATTGAATATGCAATCAGATCCCAAAAAACTAGTAGAAAAACACAAAGACCTTACCCACTCCGAGTTAATGAAGGTTATGTCTCATGTGCAACGAGAGCTAGGTGATTGGATTTTGCACACCTTAATGGTAGAGGGTTGTGATGTACCGTTTAAGTTCAAGCGTAAAGGTAGTTATAAGAGTTTAAAAGGTGCCAGAGTAAATATGACTTATTACTCTCAACAGGAAACTGTCGCGGGGATGGATTTTGAAATGATGAAAGTAGTGCGTATAAAAAGAGCATGATATTGAATTCAATTAGTAGAGATAATCGGCGGCATGACAATGCTCATGATGAATTTAAGCATGACGAGTGGATGATTTTTGCGATTCGAAAGCTCATGCCAACCTAGAGATCTGAAGGAGAAAAAAGAGTCAATCATGTCACTCAATACAATTGAAGAAAATCGTCGACAAAACCTGTTTCAAGCGGGCGAGCAGGTTTGGCTCTTTGGTTACGGCTCATTAATTTATAAAGTCGACTTTCCTTTTCTCGAATCAAGGCCAGCCAGCATTGCTGGGTGGAGCAGAAAATTCTGGCAAGGTTCACACGACCATCGTGGTACCGAACAGAATCCTGGGCGTGTCGCTACATTAGTCAAAGATAAAACTGCGACATGTGGTGGGCTTGCATTTAAGGTGGAGTCGTCGGTGTTCAATCACCTCGATGAACGGGAGAAAAATGGGTATCTTAGAATTTTAACGGATCTTACTTTTAAAGATGGTTCAGTCGACAAAGGCGTTGTGTATATCGCCTCTCCTGATAATGAGGCATTTCTGGGTGAAGCTAGTGAGTACGATATTGCAAAACAAATTTGTCAGGCAAGGGGCGCTAGTGGTCCTAATTGTGAGTATTTATTAGAATTGGCTCAAGCCTTAAGGGAATTGGAACTCGAAGATCAACATGTTTTTGAGATTGAACGGTTAGTAGAACAGAAAAATTATTGAAACCGATGAATCGCATACTACCTCCTAACCGGTAGACCTATTATGAGAAAATGAGGGATTTAGCTCAGAAAATCCAATATGGAAAGGTAGTAATCTAGGCTCGCCTACGGAGGTCTGCTGAACGTAGAGCTTCTTCAAATTTGGCTATCGGTAAGTTTTGCCGGATGGCTCGACGCACGAGTTCCGCCTGACTTTCCCCTGCCATGCCGTTAACAGGTGAGTCAATATCAAGGTTGGTGGGGAATGGGTAACCTTCGGCACATGCAGCAATTGCGGCATCTAATCGATTAGTATCCAACTGGTTTTTAAGCTGTAGCAACGCAGGGTAAAGAGCCAGCGTCATTGTCGTTCTGTCCAAACTCTCTAATGATCGTCCAAATGCTGAGGAGATTTGCATTAGGTTAGCCATTCTATCTATCGACTCACTTTTGTTGTCGCCAGCAGCATGAAATAGAGCCGGATTAAAAAATAGTCCATCACCTTTCTTTAGAGGCAGTTGCACACAATGTTGCTCAAACGTGTCGCGAAAGTCCACGGTTTGTGCGGCGAGATATCCTGGGCCGAATGACTGTGAGAATGGCAGCAGTTTGGTTGGACCGCTTTCCAGTGGCATGTCGCAATGCGCGATTGCGCCTTGTAGCGTTAGTGCAGGAGAGATGGCATGAATATGCGAAGGATACTGTTGTAATACCGTCGAGGGTAGGAAGCCTAAATGATAATCTCGGTGAGCTTGCTGAGCCTTCCCCCCAGGATGAACGACGTTAACCTGAGATGTCATTTGGTAACCAGGGCCGAGCCAGGCCTCGCATATTGCTGCCAGAGTAGTACTACCAAAATATCGAACAAATAACTCTGGGTTGGCTAAGCACAATTTCTGCGTTGAATTCCAGATGCGAGTATTGCTGCCCGTCGCTGCGAAGTGATCACCCTGCCCTTGAACCACCTGTTTTTCTTGCTTTATAATTTCGCCAAAAACGGCGTTTACTTTATCGATAACATCCATTTCATCGACCAGCCCACTTAATACTAGAACACCTGGCCCACTATCAAGAACGTTTGCCCATTCCTCAAGAATAGATTTCCTGCCGACACCTGATAACTCAGAGAGGAGGTTTGAGGTTTTGTATAACGGTATATTGCACAGTATCTCATCGGCATGAGGCACATCGTCAGGTCTAAGTTGCTGTTGAATAAGGGGACGGAATTGCTCTATGTCACAATGACTATCGTCATAAAAAATGGATCGGGTCATTTCTTGATATACTCAATATTTGCTTAGACGTCGACCCAACTTCGAGAATCACTGGACTTTCGAATAGCGGTGATTACCTCTGCCACTGCAAGTCCATCTCGGAAGGTAGGCCAAACAGGTTCTTCTGTTTCGATTGCTTTGAGAAAATCGCGCGCTTCGATTATGATTTGATCCTGGTAGCCAGTACCGTGACCTGGGCCGAGGCAGAAATTAACATAGTCTGGATGTGTAGGACCTATCAGAATTTTTTTGAATCCACGCTCCTGCTCTGGACCTTCGGTTCGGTATAGCCATATTGCATTTTGGTTTTCTTGGTCAAATCGAATCGCCCCTTTGGTGCCGGTGATTTCATAGGCATAACCCATTTTACGACCAGTGGCTGTGCGCGACGCGTACAAATGGCCCATTACCCCATTGTCGAAACGGCACATTACCTGTAGCTGGTCGTCATTGTTGACGTCCACACCACCCCGCTGTTTATGCACGGTTTCAATTACGGCATTCAATTCTCGTATTGGACCAATCAGTGCCAACATAGCATTAATCGGGTGGGGAGCAAGATCGCCAAGGCATCCATTTGCATCGCCAAAATTACGCCAATTCGCGGGAGAATTGGGGTCCGCATCAAAGTCTTCGGTATGCTCTCCTCGAAACCAGGTTAGCTTCCCAATTTGATCATTAGCAATTAGTTGCTGGACAAACTGTGACGCGGGCGTACGAATATAGTTGTAGGCAACCATGTTGGCGACGCCAGCAGCCTCTGCGGCCTCTACCATTGCCAGTGAATCTTCTAGTGATGCACCCATTGGTTTTTCGCACATGACCGGTTTTCCAGCAGCCAGTGCACGCTCTGCAATTTCACGATGGGTAGTCTGCGGCGAAGCGATAATCACAGCCTCAACACGATCGTCATCAACCAATATACGCCAATCATTAGTCGCACGACTGAAACCATAGGATTGCCGATAACGTTCTGCAGATTCAGTACTGGTGGCAGCAATCATCTCCAGCCGAGGCCGTAGAGTTGTTCCAAATACGGCTCCCACCGCAGCCATAGCCACGGAATGGGCCTTGCCCATGTATCCGCCACCGATAACGCCTATTCCTATTTCACTCATGGGCACCTCTAAAAATGTACTTTTCCCGCGATTGCGGTGTTAGCTCCGTGCTGGCGCGCCAGCCCGGTCGATCCTCATGTACTACCCCTACACTCCGGTTCTCGACAATTGCTCCATGCATTGTTCTACCTTCGGGGCGCCGAACCGCTGCATCCATGCAGTCGTCCGCGCGGTGCTTCCTTGCACTTATTGCCATGGATGGCATGTATGTCTGTTTTTGCATCGTTACATGGATGTAACTAATTAGAACAATGCAGGAGCAATTGTCGAGGAGCACAAAAACAGGTCACAAAAAAATTACTCTTTTTAGAGGTACCCTTATGATTGAAATGCATTTTTTAGTGCCTTTTATAGTTTTACTGAAATTGTATTTAACCGATTTCAGATATCTTCACACTTCTACCTTGCTGGTAAGACAGCATGGCGGCTTCTGCGATCAGTAGAGCCTGCAAACCATCTTGCATCGAAGGAAAGCTTACTGTCTCGTCATTGAGCGAACGGATAAAGGTATCCAGTTCAGCGCGATATGCCGCTTCATAGCGCTCAAGGAAAAAGTGAAGCGGCTTAGGTCCATTGACACCCGTCTCGGTGTGGCTGGTCACGGTACTCTCATTGACGTTTCTGGCTTCAAGCATTCCTTTTGAGCCATGTATTTCGATGCGTTGGTCATAGCCATAACTCGCACGACGACTATTCACTATTTGAGCCAGTTTTCCACTCGCCGTCTTTAGCGTAATCATTGCACTATCAATATCGCCTGCCTGACCAATTTCTGGGTCTACTAAACAGGAAGCTTGCGCACTCACTTCTGTGATTTCCTCCGATAATATAAAACGCGCCATATCAAAATCATGAATGGTCATATCACGAAACAGGCCACCACTGATCTTGATGTAATCAACAGGTGGCGGCGATGGGTCTTTTGAGATAATGCTGACCATTTCCACATCCCCTACGATGCCTTGGTTGCATTGTTGTTTTAGCAGTTGGAAATTGGAGTCGAATCGCCGGTTAAAGGCTACCAGAGCCTTTCGGTCAGTTGCGGCAACATTCGCACAACATTCACGTACGCGTGACAGTGACAAGTCGATTGGCTTTTCGCAGAATACGTGTTTGCCACTGGCAACTGCCTGTTCGATTAGATCAGCGTGGGTATTGGTCGCGGAACAAATCAACACCGCGTCTATTCCAGGATCAGAAAATATCTGTTCTGGATCTAATTGGTCACAGTTCAGCTCTTCACTGAGCCTATCCGCATTTTCGGCAAAAGGGTCATAGAGCGCTTTAAGTTTAGCGCCTCTGTGACGTAAGACGTTGCCACCGTGAATAGAACCTATGCGTCCAGCACCCAACAATGCAAAATTTATCATCTGAACTCCTAGCGTATGATGCTATAACCAGCATTAACTGCTGCGATTTCAAGTGCCTTATAACCTATACAGGCGTATTCATAAGGGTCGGCCATAGCAGGGTCTTGCTCTGCCTCAACAATCACCCAACCCTCATATTGTTTATCAGCCAGGGCTTGCATGATGGCGCCATAATCGATCATACCGTCCCCTGGTACTGTGAACACACCACGTAGCACGCACTCAAGAAAGGAGTCTTTAGTCCTATCGACTGTTTTTAATATGTCGGCACGAATATCCTTGGCGTGGAAATGATTGATACGATGGCCATGATTTTCGATGACTCGAAGGATATCACCACCAGCAAAAAGCAAGTGACCAGTATCCAGCAAAAGGCCGACAGCGTCACCGGTATTGTCCATTGCCATATCCAACTCACGTTCAGTCTCTACGCCAGTGCCCATGTGATGGTGATAAGCCATAGGCACGCCTTGGCTTTTACAATATTCAGCAACTTCGGTCAGGCGTTCCCCATAGGCAGGGAAATCACTATCGGCAAGCATTGGTTTATTATTAAGTGGTTGATCCTGTCTGTTTTGAACTGTCTGCCATGTCTCGCCATAAACAATGACCGGGGCACTTAGCGCGGCAAATAATTCAAGCTGCGGTTTGATTCGCTCAAGCTCTGTCTCAACTGAGTTACCCAGCAAGGTTCCAGAGAACCACCCAGATGCATGTTTTAAATCGTGCTCTGCTAACACCTTGGTAAGCGACGACTGATCACGCGGAAATTTTCCACCCATCTCGGTACCGGAGTAACCAGCTTTACGAGTTTCCAGCAAACAGGTCTCTAGTGGCGTATCCCCACCTAACTGAGGCAAGTCGTCATTGCTCCATGAAATGGGTGACATTCCAAATTTTAAATTCATTGTTTTCTATTCCGATTGAGTCACGATCCATTCATGCGCTGGATCATTGTGAAAATGCCATTCCCGAATAGGTCCGGCCATAACGTTAAGATAATAACTGGTGTAACCATGGGGCACACCTACTGGGTGATAACCTTCCGGTACCAAAACCACATCGCGGTCCTCTGCACTCAAGGTTTCATCGATGCTGCGATTGTCAGTGTATACCCGCTGATGAACATAACCGCTGGCAGGATTAAGGCGGTGATAATAGGTCTCCTCAAGTTTACTTTCTTCGGGTAAAGCATCCCGGTCATGTTTGTGGGGTGGATAGGACGACCAGTTGCCCGAAGGTGTAATGACCTCCACAACAAGCAGGCCATCTGCCGGTTCTGTTTCAGGAAGAATGTTGCGCACGTAACGTGTATTAGTCTCTTTGCCCCGTACTTCCTGGCCCATTTTTTCCGCTTCGATAATGCGGGCCGCCCCACTGGCGCCCCTGCCAGGTGCGCTGCAAACCGCTAACTCGACAGCAGTGTCTGCTGTTATTGTAGCCCGTTCCCCAGCAGGTAGGTAAATAGCACCGGGTGCTTTGTCTTCAAACACGGAACTACGACCACCGATAGCGTTCCAGATTTTTTCACCAGCACATACGCTTGCAGTACCGGACAAAACAACCAGACATAGTTCTCGACCTGGTTGTTGCACACTAATATCTTCACCTGCTTGCAGATCATAGAGCGCAAAGCCAACATGTTCCCAGCCAGCACTCGCGGGCGTAATATTATGAACCTCCTTATCGTGCGCTGGCTTTACCAGTAGCTTACTCATTAGTATCCCCTTTCTTGTTGACGTGCCGCTATTGCGGACTTGTGTTTTTCGACGACTTCTTTTCGGACAGATACCCCGGGCACTTCTACTTCCCACCAACAACCGCCGGGTGATGCTGTCAAAGGGTCAGTGTCGATGACAACCACACTAACACCAGCATAATCCGAAGCGGCAATAACGGCAGCTTTGAGCTCGCCTATATTTGCTACCTGTATTGCCTTCGCGCCCATCGAGGCGGCATGTGCTGCGAAATCGATGTTGGCGAGACCTTGATGATGTGTGTCTTGCAATAGATTATTAAAATTAGCGCCGCCAGTGGCCATCTGTAAGCGATTGATACAACTAAAACCTTGGTTGTCTAGAACCACGATAGTAATTTGCAGTCCCATACTAACTGCTGTCGCAATGTCGGAATTCATCATTAAATAGGAACCATCGCCAACCATCACGATGACTTCACGTTCGGGTTCAGCGAGTTTCACACCAACACCACCTGCGATTTCATATCCCATGCAGGAGTAACCATACTCTAGGTGATATCCACCCACTGCCGCGCTATTCCAGTGCTTGTGTAATTCCGCAGGCAGGCTGCCAGCCGCCGCGACTACAATCGCATTATCGGCAACACTTTGGTTTACCGCAGAGATTACCTGGGCATCGCTGGGGATAGTGGTATCGTCAGTTGCGGCTAAAACCTCACTCTGGACTTTGCTCCATTCGTGCTTGCTTTGATTAGCGTGGGCAAGCCAGGCAGCAGTAGCCTGATAGTCAGACAGGCCCTCCGACAGTGATTGCAACCCAAGTTTTGCATCTGAAACACAGGGTATTGCACGATATTTCACCGCATCCATAGGCTGTACATTGAGTTGTATAACCTGACATTTGAACAAGCCATTAGAACCAGAAATGAAATCCTGTAGTCGAGTACCAACCGCTATTACCAGATCAGCTTCACTCGCTACGACATTAGCGCAGGTAACACCCGTTACGCCAACAGCCCCAAAGTTAAGTGGGTGATCTCCTTGCATAGATGATTTTCCTGCCTGGGTTTCGACAACTGGTATCTGATGAGACTCCGCAAACGCTTTTAATGCCGCTTCGGCACGAGAATATCGAACACCACCACCCGCGACAATTACCGGTTTTTTAGAAGCTTTAATAGCTGCTAGAGTTTGACTAAGTTCATAACTGTCGGGTGCCTGTCGGCGTAGTCCCCAGACGCGTTTTTCGAACATGACTTCAGGGAAATCAAAAGCCAATGACTGCACGTCTTGACAAACACTTAATGTTGCAGGCCCACACTGAGCAGGGTCCGTTAAAGCAACCATCGCTTTAGGTAGCGCCTGAATCAATTGTTCGGGACGCGTGATGCGGTGAAAATACCGACTGACAGGTCGAAAGGCATCGTTAACCGTGGCGCTGCCGTCATTGAAATTTTCCACTTGTTGTAATACAGGGTCTGGTAACCCCGAAGCGAATACGTCACCTGGTATCAGTAAAACTGGAATGCGGTTAACGTGAGCAACGGCAGCAGCCGTAACCATATTGGTTGCGCCAGGCCCAATTGAAGATGTGGCTACCATTATTTGTTGACGCCGGCGGGCTTTGGAAAAAGCAACTGCCGCATGTGCCATGCTTTGCTCGTTGTGACCACGGTAGGTGGGTAACTGATCTTTTACTTGGTATAAAGCTTCGCCAATTCCAGCCACATTACCATGTCCAAAAATAGCCCACACACCAGCAAACAACGGCTGCTCACTGCCGTCATCGAGGCGTACAAATTGATTAGTGAGATAACGAACCAGCGCTTGTGCCGCAGTTAAATGAATAGTGTTCATATCGATTTACTCTGTGTTTAATACTAGCTTTTTGTAGAATCAGTTTTGGGCAGGATGTTGTGGCTGCTGCTTGCCTTAGCCGCATCCCATGCGTTTATCAAGCGCCGATAATTCTGCCGCATATTGCCTACAGCTACGGCGTCATCGATTTTTCCTGCTAGCCAATCCTTTGCTGCCTGAGAAAATAATGTACGCCCAATCGCAAAACCCTTCACCCAGGGTTGGCTGGCTGCAATTTTGAATGATTCGCTAATCGAGTCAGCCGTGCCATCCAGACCTAAAACAATAACGCCCTGACAATGTGGATCATTGTCATCGATGACTCGGCCAATATTTGTCCAATAACTTTCTTCTTTGCCTGGTTCAAGCTTCCACCAATCAGGCTTCACATTCAGGTCATAAAACCGTTGCATAATAGTGGCGATGCTATCAAATTCAGGATCCTTCCCATTTCTAGCAGTAACAATTTCCATTAACCATTCATGCCCTGTATTCCGACAGGCACGGTCCAGTCGCATAATCATTGATTCGTGGTGATGGCGGATGTCATCAGTATCACCAATTTGATAAGGGCATAACACTTTCACAGTCTGAGTCAGGGGCCAATCGGCTAGGTGTGCTGTAATTTCCTCCTCCGCTTCAAACTCAAGTGGGAACTTACCCGATGACTCGATGGGTCGCCCAACCCAAGCCCCCGATGACGTTGCTGCGTGCAGCGCTGAGCGCCCCGATCGCTCGTCAATCAGTACGCCAAACCCTGGGTCGTGGCAGGCTTCCTCTGAGGCAGCCTGCCACGCTAGTTGTTTGAATTGGTCTATTGCAACCGAATCTCGCCCCTCATCACTCGCCCAAGTTTCAAACTGTTGGCGATGATCAAATGCAAACGCAATAATTCGGCTATAATTTTTGCGTCTCGTCGTGGCTCGGTGTAGATGATTCAATTTGGGATCAAAACGCAATGCTTCGAAATCACTACCCTGTTTGATGAACTCAAACATTTCAGTTTCCGATGGGTAGGCTGGACAACATCCATGGCGCGATACAGCAAAGGCACCACAGGCATTGGCGTAGGAACAGGTTGTCTGCCAATCCTCATTCCTTAACCACCCTCGCAGCAAGCCAGCCATAAATGCGTCCCCAGCACCCAGCACGTTGAAAACTTCAACTTTGAATCCCGTTCCAGAGATGCCTGATTGCCAGCCATCGATGTCAGCTTCGAACACCTTACATCCCATAGCGCCGCGTTTACATACAAGAACTGCGTCGGTTAGTTCGCGTACCCGAGATAACGCAGCCAGAGTATCCTCACTGCCACCAGCTATATGAAATTCCTCTTCGGTTCCAACAATGAGATCACAGTCACCGAGATAATTTTGCAGATGGCGGCTCACTCCCTGATCAGCAATAAAACGGGACTCGCCTTCACCATGCCCAGCCAGATTCCATAAATTTGGTCTGTAATCGATATCGAGGATTACCTTACTGTCATTGGCACGAGCTAGTTTCATTGCTTTGTGGCTCGCAGCTGCGACGCTGGGTGTGCTCAAATGAGTTCCAGAAACTAGGACAGCACTCGCTTGAGAGATAAAATCTGGGTCTATGTCTTCTTCACATAGAC
>JBLHID010000076.1:0-13608 GCA_047615545.1 Polaribacter sp. | reverse complement strand
CGAGCATGGCTGCTTTGGTGGCTTCGAGTGTATCGCCCACCAAGCCTAAATCGACTATGTCGCAACCCAGCTTCTGTAGCATACCGTGTAATGTATAACGGTTTGAATCGTATATTTTGCCGGGCGCTAATGCCTCACCTGGTTCGACCAACTCATCACCGGTAAAAAATATGCCGACTCGGATTTTTTGAAATACCGGTAATGACTGTAAGCCGACCGATGCTGCAAGCCCAAGTGCCTGAGGTCGTAATAAACAGCCTCGGTCTAAAATATTGTCATCAACCTTTATATCATTACCGGCGGGTCGTATATTTTGTTGCTCAGTTGGTCGAACTTCGAATACGATGGTGCCAGCTACGGCTTCGACTTGCTCTTGCATGATGACCGCATTCGCCCCTGGTGGAATGGGTGCGCCGGTAAATATTCTGGCGGCCGTACCGGGCTTGAGTGTTTGCCCAACGTCACCCGCTGCAATTCGTTGCGATACGGCTAGTTTGGTTTTGCCGTCTGTCGCGATATCTGACGTGTTGATCGCATAACCATCCATTGCCGAGTTATCTGCGGGTGGCACGTTGATAGACGATTGAATTGATTGTGCCAAAATGCGGCTTAGGGCTTCGAGTAATGGTTTGTTTTCTACCGCTTGCGTGGCTGTAACCTTACCCAGTAATGAGCGTAATGCGTCGTCGTAGGAAACGAGAGGTACTTGGGGTGTATCGCACTTATTCATGGCTTCTTTTCTATGATTGAGTCTTTGCTATGTTTATGTAGTGGGCGAGTCTAACATTAGCCGGGCCTATCAGACACGCCGGATTGATGAAATTAGCGCCTGCACCTTTTTCTCAGATACGGGCATTTTGGTTTTCATCGGCTGGGCAAAGCTGGCCATTCTGAATTCTTCTATTATCCAGCGCAGTTGATCTAGTTTGCTGGTATCGGCTTGATTTAACAGTGATCCAGCTTCGCTTAGCTGTAGATATTCAGCCCAAAATTTCCTAACCAGCAAATGGCCTTCTTCGATTCGAGTTGAACCCTGTTTGAAGTTTCCAATTCGCTTTTGAATGGCTTGAAAATAAGCAGGCAGGCGCGACAAGTTTGAGAACGACAGGTCGCGTAAAAATCCATCATAGACTAAATTTTCACATTGCTCCGACATGTCAGAACGGTGGTTTGCCGGTAATGATGAGCTAGCAATGGCATTCATGGCGGCGCGATACTGGGTCAGAGCTTGATGAGTTAATTCGGCCAATTTATTAGCGTGATCGATGAATTGATTTTGATTCTGGGTTAAACAGTCCGCGAAACTTTGATTGCTATCGGGTAGCTGAGCGTTAAGGAAGCAATCGAAAATACTCGCCAGAATCAAGTCTTCAATAAGCTCTGCTTTGCTGGCGATAGCGCTATACATAAGCGAACTTTGATCGATCTTTGGCATGTTTTTACGCAAGTATTTTATGGTCTTAGATAGTTGCAAATAAATCAGCCTAGCAATACCGGTCGCATGATAAAACTGTGCATCACTGAGGGTTTCGTATAGTTCGATCGCAACTGAATCTTCGTAATCGACTAGTGCCGGATAGCTGTGAATAACTTGCCCTTGCTGGGCAGAGCCCTTTTGTTGTATCTCAACTGTTGACTTCCAGTCGCCAAAATCCCAGTTGGTTAAGCCACTTTGGGTTAGTGTTTCGTCATGCTGAACTTGCTCTTCAAAATGTTGATTGGCTTTGTTGCCAAATTTTTCCTGCAATGCCTCAAGACTATGCGATTGCTCCAAGCAGTCACCATGGTCTTCTAGCCAGTAGTGCATTTTTAGATGTGGGTCGAGCTGATCAAACTGCCAGTCCGATCGTTTAACTTGAACGCCGGTCATTCGATGTAGCGATTCTTGTAGTGTTTGGTATAAGTTGCCTCTGCTGCTTGTACCGTTGTCAGAGCTGCTGCCGTCCAAGCGGTCAAAACAAGCATTGCCAAAATCAGTCACGGGAATGAAGTTTTTACGAACTAGTCTCGGTAAACTGCGCAATAGCCCTTCAATTTTCTGTTTTAACAATCCTGGCACTAGCCAGTCAAAATCACTCGATTGAAACTGATTCAGTAGCACTAGCGGTATACGCACGGTAACGCCATCAAACTCACTAGCTGGATCAAATACATAGTCGAGCTGAAGCACCTGATCACGCAGATTTAATTCGGTTGGAAAGCCAGTGCCATCATCTTCGTCGATTTTTTGTTCGACGAGGCTGTCTTCGGTGAGCAGCAGGGCGTTTGTTATGTCTTTTGGCTCCTGCTTAAACCACGCCTCAAAGCTAGCCGCATCGACAATTTTTGCGGGTAATAGCGCGTCATAAAATTGAAACAATTGCAGGTCGCTAATGAGTATATCCCGACGACGATGCTTGTCTTCCTGTTTTTGATAATGGTCGATGAGTTGCCGATTAGCGCGAACCACAGGATTGCTAGTGCGGTAGTCGCCCTCTACCAGCGCGCGCTGTATGAAAAGCTCTCGTGCTTGTACGGGATCAATTGTGGCAAAGTTGACGCGCTTGCCACCTTCGATCAGCAAACCATAAATTCGCGTATTACGAAACGCTACCACTCGACCTTGGCGTGACTGCCACTGCGGATCATAGTGCTCATATTGATGCAAGTGAACCGCATCCTGCATCGCCCATTGGGTATTAAAGCGTGCCACACCATGCGCGAATAAACGTGTTGTCTCGATTAAGGAGAAGGCCATAATCCATTTTGGTGTTGAGCGCGCAAGACCTGATCCTGGAAAAATAAGCAGCTGCCGATCACGGGTTGCCTGAAATTGCTTTTTGGCGCTGTCCGTACCATCAAAGCTTGCGATATGGCTCGGAATACCCGCAAATATGGCACGATGAATGGTATCGGGATCGGACTGCGTGGTATTAAACTTGTTCTTGCTCTTTTCAAAATGACGATTTAACTGCTGCTTCAGCTGGAAGTGAATGTCTTGCCATTCGCGAATTCTAGGGTAAGACAAAAACTGCTTTTTGCACCATTTAGAAAACTGATTACGAGACAGATCAGTCTGTTGTTGTTTAAGCTCTGCCCACAGATTGATCCAGAATAAAAAGTCAGAATGTTCATCTTGCCAGACGACATGTTTTTGTTGTGCAGCCTGTCGGTTATCGACACTCGAATCACGTGGGTCCTGAATCGATAACGCACTGACGATTACTAGCGCTTCACTTAGGCAGTTTAATTGCTGCCCTCGAATCAGCATAGCAGCGAGCCTCGGATCAACAGGTAATGAGGCTATCTCACGACCGAGCTTCAAAATTTGATCGTCCTTGTCGGTGGCCTGTAGCTCAAACAACAAACGATAGCCATCATTGATTAAACGACTGTCGGGGCTTTCGACAAAATCAAAGGCATTGATCGAACTCAGATTGAGTCCATCCATTTGCAAAATAACCGAGGCTAGATTGGTTCTCAGAATTTCAGGTTCAGTGAATTCTGGACGTGAGTCAAAATCGTCTTCATCATAAAGCCGTATACAAATACCCGGTGCGGTACGTCCACAACGCCCGCTACGCTGGTTGGCCGAGGCCTGCGATATCTTCTCGATAGGCAGTCGTTGAATGCGTGAGCGCCATGAATAACGCGACAGCCGAGCTAGACCGGTATCAATCACATAGCGAATGCCCGGCACCGTTAATGATGTTTCGGCTACATTGGTAGCGAGCACGATACGCCTTTTAGTATGGCGCTGAAAAATGCGCTGCTGATCGCCTTGGCTGAGCCGCGAATAGAGTGGCAGTATGTCGTAGTCTTTATGGAATATTTTCGATAGCTTATCTGCCGCTTCCCTAATTTGGCGCTCGCCCGAAAAGAAAACCAATATGTCTTCCTTGCCAGCCAGGGTGAGCTCTTCTACCGCCTCGACCAATGCCTGATTATAATCACGATCATCTTGGGCGGGCGCGCGATAACGCATCTCGACCGGAAAGGTGCGGCCACTGATGTTTAATATTGGCGCTTTATTAAAGTAGTTCGAAAAACGCTCTGGATCGATAGTAGCTGAGGTCACTATAACCTTCAGATCAGGCCGTTTTGGCAGTATCAACTTAATGTAACCCAGCAGCAGATCAATGTTCAAACTGCGCTCGTGCGCTTCATCGATGATGATGGTGGAGTATTGATTAAGCAGCCGATCGTTTTGAACTTCGGCCAGCAAAATGCCATCGGTCATTAATTTGATATAACCGTTACTACTGGTATGGTCACCAAACCGAATCTTGTAACCAACGGCCGCGCCGACTTCGCTTTTCAGCTCTTCAGCGATTCGATTACAAACACTTTGTGCTGCGATTCGTCGCGGCTGCGTGTGACCGATCATGCCATGGTTAGCCAGCCCCAGATCAATACACAGTTGCGGTAACTGAGTGGTTTTGCCCGAGCCAGTTTCGCCACAAACGATGGTGACCTGATTGGCCGTAATGGCGTCAGCTAGCTCTTGTTGGTGGTGGTAAAAAGGAAGGCTTTCATCGAGCTGTGATTTGGGTCTTTGCTGCTGACGAGCGGCTACTTTTTCAGTTGAGGCCGATATTGCTGACGTTAGCGTTTGGCTTACCTTGGCGTCATCTTTAAATCGGCGAGATTTTTTTAACAGCTGCAACAACTTTGCTCGATCCGAGCCGTAGCAATGCTGTAAAATCTGCGCTTCAAATGAGGGTTGATGTGACATGGCGAGCGATTCTAAACTGGTTGGCACGATGAATACACCTTTTGATTACTCTGTTCGTGTATCTAGCAGAGTGAAGCACGCCAGACTGCAAATAAAACCCTTTGGTGGACTCGAAGTCGTCATTCCCCCGCACTTCTCCAAAAAAGCGGTACCCGACCTAGTCAATCGTCATGCCCAGTGGATAAAGACAAAACTGCAAAAACAGCAAAAACAGCAACCAGCAGGACCCGCTTTGCCAGACGGCATACAACTCGCCTTTGATGGGAGTCATTGGCCTATTGCCTATGAAGCCAAACTAGCAACCGACAGCGCCAATCAGATAGTGATCACCTCTAATGCTGATGCCGACAATCATGCGCACCAAATATCGCAGCTGCGAAACTGGGTCAGACAAAAAGCCTGGCGATTATTGCCACCATTACTCGAAAAGCTGTCTCAGCAAACAGGCCTGACATACAAAAAAATAAGTATTCGTAGCCAAAAATCACGTTGGGGCAGCTGCTCTAGTTCAGGCACAATTAGTGTGAATGATCAGCTGCTATTCTTACCTCGCGATGCAGCCATGTATTTGATGATTCATGAGCTTTGTCATACCCAACACATGAACCATTCGGCACGCTTTTGGCGTCTGGTTGAGACGCATTGCGCCGATTTCCGCGACCATGAGAATTTATTAAATCAGGCCCGGAGTAAGATCCCTGATTGGTTTTTGAGAGATTTGTACCGTTGATGTCCCGGAAGCATGGTGTTATTCAATTTAGAGCCTTCTCTAACACTGCACTTTTCTTTGATTGCCGCGTTGCTGTTTCGCGTTTGAATACTCAAAGCACTGGCAAGTATCATGGGACCAGACCGTTCATCAATACTGCTGTTATCGAGGAGAAAACTCAGTACGAATAGTAGAGCGGTTTCTGCGTCTTTAGCGAAGAGTAGTAATACACAAGGAACACGGAGGAGGCCGTGGCCGTAATAGTAATTAAGGCCAGTACAAAAAAAGCAAATGTCACTCAACGTGGTTTAGAAGCCCTACAGACATACATGACCATTACACTGGTCATGATCCTAAGCTTGGGTATTAGTTGGCGATGCCGTTAATAAAAACATCGACGTTCGACCGAGCCCATCGCTTTAGATAGCTTTTGTCGCTCAAGATGTCGGTACCAAATTCATTGACTACCCAAGGTGAAAACTGAACTTGGTTGACGATTCTATCCAGAATGAAGCCGGTTATCATTTCCGAATCGAGTTCTTTTCTGGCAAATCCTTTTTCAATACCAATATCTATAAATGCTTTGAACCCCGCCATATAGCTGATCAATGCAGCGGGGCTTTGCTCCTCTCTGATGGTAATCATTAGGACGGACCTATTTTCTATACAGGCTTCGAGCGTTGTCTCAAAAACAAGCTCAATTCTGGAGAAAAAATCGGCTTTAGACTTAGGTTCTATTGCCAAGAGCTTTAACGGTAATACAAAAACATTTTCGCCGTAGGATTCAGTGATTGCGTTAAGTAAGCCTTCCTTGTTACCAAAATAATGATGAATCATATTCATGCTGGTATCAGCGTGGCTGCATATTTCCCTTACCGATACGCCAGCGTAACCCTTTTCACAAATTAAAATGGCTCCTGACAATAGGAGCCTTTCTTTAGTGGAGTTGGAACTTTTTTCATGCATTGGCGGACAATTTCATTTTGCCTAGCGCTTTAACTTTTCGAGGATGGGGTGTTCCGTTTTCAACGTAGAATTTAAGTTCTTCTATGATTTGATTCACGACGGACCCAAAACCTAACTTGATGATTGGGTACATGATAAAGGCTAACGGTTTTAAGGTTGATGTTACCGAAAAGGTCACAACCGACTGATTGTCGCCTTGCTCACTAAGTGAGAATTCAGCTACGTTTTGAACCAACGGGAAACCAAATGGCGTATTAAGAAATTGAATAAGCACCGTACAGGTTCTTTTCTCTTCATCATAGGCGAGGAATGATTCCGTTGCTTGCAGCCCGTTTGGATTACCATCCAACTCGCATACTCGACCAGCCGAGCTGGCCCCTTCGTATTTTTTACCATTGTTTTGACCAAATGACTTTGGAATAGACGCCATCCATTTGTAGGCGTTATCGAAGTCGTGTGCGAATACTGCCCAAACTTTATCGCCCGTAGCGTTGATAGTGATATTTCTAGTCGTGTTCATCGTGTTATCTCCGAGTCCATGTGAATTAATTGATTCAGTAAGTGTAACAACTGTTATATGAACGTCAAGTTTTATTTTTGGATGAAGTTTATTCTTGATTAGGTTTCCCTCGAATCGTTGAGTGTCTCCATCGCTACGACGGCCCAAGAATAACTGATATAGCCCAGGTAGACTCTCGTTACTGAGCTGCACTACGCAGCACGTATTTCATACCATTTTCGATCAGCAAGTTCTTAGCTCGTGATATTTCGCTATTGGATGCAAAAGGGCCAAGTACGACACGATGCCAAGCGGAACCATTGACATTGGCCAGGTTTACTTTTGCCTCAAGGCCTAGAAATGCGAGTTGGGCTTTTAGGCTGTCGGCGTCAGATTCGCTTTGGAATGAGCCAGCCTGGAGGGTGAGTTTAGCTACGGCCTGTTTATTGATAGAAGGATTTTCAAGGCCGTCAATATCGTCTTTTGGGACGGGTATGTCGAGGGTGCGTTCTTCTAGTACGGTGTAAAAATCTATTTTGGGTTTTTGCTTTCCTGTTGTAGTCACCGTTTTTTTAGCGTTTGCTTTGCTTGTGTTAACGATTTGGCGGTCGAGATAAAGGATGCCGCCGGTAAACAAACCCAGTATTAGAATTAGGCTAACCCATACCCACGGTTTACTAGACTTGGTTTCGCTCACTGTGCCTTTTTCGCTAGTGGTTGTAATAAATCGTAAGTGGGCTTTTGCAAGGATGATATACCAAGTGAGGGGCGATTAAATGGGAACACATATTACATGGGTTAAGGTCGTTTCTAAAGTGCTTATCTAGCCACGGCTGTTTAAGATGGCCTGCAGGGTACTTCTAAAAATAGTGATTTTTTAGCGAGTGCAAGGAAGCACCGCGCCCAGAACCGCAGTGTACATGAAGTACATGAGGATCGACCGGGCTGGCGCGCCAGCACGGAGGTGACGCCGCAATCGCTGAAAAAGCGCATTTTTAGAGGTGGGCTACATTCTTTCCATTACTTCGATACCCAGTAAATCAAGTCCGTTGCTGAGTGTGGTGGCGGTAACGTCGCTCAACTGTAGCCGGCTATTTCGCAGCTGAACTGGGATGTCACTTCGCAAGATTGGGCAAGTTTCGTAGAATTTCATATACAGGCTCGACAGCTCGTAGAGATAGCTGCACAGCTGATGCGGGTAAGCATCTAGCGCCACCTGGTCAACCGCTTCGCCAAATTGTAATAGCTTGAGTGCGAGCGCCTTCTCGGCTGGCTCTGTGACCGTGACTTCTCCAGTTACTGACTCAGCACTTAGGTTGGCCTTGCGGAAAATACTCTTGATTCGGGTGTAGGCGTATTGCAGGTAAGGCGCGGTATTGCCTTCGAAGCTGAGCATGGTGTCCCAGCTGAATATGTAGTCGTTGGTTCGGGTCTTGGCTAGATCGGCGTATTTTACTGCGCCAATACCGATTTTGCGGGCGGCTTCTGCGGCTTCAGCCGCGCTTAGGTCCGATGCTTTCTCGGATAACAATTGCTGTGCGCGCACGACGGCTTCGTCCAGTAATGCGCTCAGCTTTATGGTATCGCCGCTGCGGGTTTTAAACGGTTTACCGTCTTCACCCATCATGGTGCCGAAGGCGTGATGTTCTAGTGTGCAATGGTCGGTGGCGAATCCAGCTTTACGGCTGACAGCGTAAACCTGTTTCATGTGTAGCGATTGACGCGCATCGATGAAGTAAAGGCAGCGGTCTGCCTTGAGGGTATGGCAACGATAATCGACCGCTGCCAAATCTGTGGTTGAATAAAGGTAACCACCATCTGATTTTTGCACGATCATGCCTAGAGGCTCGCCTTCCTTGTCGGTCATATCATCTAGGAAAACAACCTGCGCACCCTCGCTTTCTACGGCGATTCCTTTGTCTTTTAAAGTTTGAATGATCCCCGGTAGCGCAGCGTTATAAGCACTTTCGGCGTAGATGTCGCTGTGTTTTAGGGTGACATTGAGTTTGCTGTAAACAGCTTCACTGTGGGCGACTGAAATATCAATAAAGCGCTTCCACATGTCGAGTGCACCGGTATCACCCGTTTGTAATTTGACGACGTTGGCGCGAGCGCGTTTGGCGAAGTCTTCTTCGGCATCAAAGCGAACCTTTGACTCCCGATAAAACACTTCGAGATCGGCGAGCTTTACATTGCTATTGAGTTCGATTTGATCCTGTAAATGGGTGATGAGCATACCGAACTGCGTACCCCAATCTCCCACATGGTTTTGGCGTATTACTTGGTGTCCTTGGGCTTCAAAAATTCGCGCCAGAGCGTCACCCATGATGGATGATCGTAGATGACCGACGTGCATTTCTTTTGCTAGATTTGGCGCCGAGTAGTCAATCACCATTACTTGTGGCTGTTGCGCTTGTTCGATACCTCGGTGCGTGTCTTCTCGTAATAAATTAACTTGAGTCGATAACCACTGCTCAGAAAGTTTGATATTGATAAATCCGGGGCCAGCGATATCACAATGGGCACCGATATCAGATAAATTCAAATTTTCGAGTATTCGACCAGCCAGTTCACGTGGGTTGGTTTTCATCAATTTGGCTGCGGCCATCGCACAATTAGCTTGGTAATCACCATGCTGCGGATTTTTACCTAGCGCTACCATGGGTTGGCACTGTTCAGGGATATTGGCTGCGGTCATCGCGGCACGTACACGGTGGTTCAGCAGGTTACGGATATTCATGAGTTCAGTGGTTACTCGATCAGGGCGTTCAGGTTGGTTTATATGGGTCTTGTTTTATCAATGTTATTTGGCCGCACAAACTGGGCATGTTGGGTTCTTCGACAGCTTAACTTGCTGCCACTCCATTGCAGCGGCGTCGAATAATAACAGCTTACCCACCAAAGGCGCTGCATTATCTGTCAAGATCATGAGGGCTTGTAAGGCTTGCATGGTGCCAATGACACCTACCACAGGGCCAAGAACCCCTTCCATCTCGCAACTCTCGGCATTCTCGATATTTTCAAACACTGTTTCACTGTAGAGGCATTGGTAACAAGGGCTATCACAGTCTGGTTGGTAGCTCAAAATTTGGCCTTCTAGCCGAATTGCGGCCCCTGATACGAGCGGCTTGCATGCCTCGACACAATCACGATTGACTTCGAATCGGGTCGGAAAATTATCGCTGCAATCAAGTACTAGATCGACTCGATTGATGAGTGCCTTTAGTTCATCGCCATCGATCTGATAATTTATCGCTTCAACTTCGCATTGAGGGTTCAGAGCTTTGATGCTGTTTTTGGCAGAATCCACTTTATTGTCGCCGATGGCGTCATGGCTGTGAATAACTTGGCGCTGCAAATTCGATTCTTCGACGATATCAAAGTCGCTAATGATGAGTTTACCAACACCACTGGCAGCGAGATATAGCGCAGCCGGTGATCCTAGCCCGCCCATGCCGATAATTAATATGCTCGAATCGATGATTTTCTGTTGCCCGACTTCGCCGATTTGATCCAGTCGGATTTGGCGGCTATATCGATTACTTTGTTGGCTATTCATTTAAAAGCTGGGCCGTGGTAGGTAGTTGCTAGCGGTAAATAGAAGAGACTAGCTGTATCCAAGTTCTTGAGTACAAGCCATATAGGCTTCCATGATTAAATTGGGATTATCAAGTAAGCGTTGACGCCAAACGCCCAGCCTAATCCTCGATTCGATCAGCCCACGTAGTACGCCTATATGCTGTGTTTTACCAACACAGCTGGCGCCAACTAAGCAGTGGTCATCAAATTGTAGATTCATATATTGATATTGATCTGGACTGTAGAGCTCGGCCTGTGCGCCGCCTTCGACACCCATCCATAGCCCGAATGAACAGGAAATCAAACCGACTGTGTCGAGTACATTCATGTTAACGGTGCCGTGATGCGCGGTGGCTTTGCCAGCCATGTTCATACCTGCAATGCGGCCATGGTCGGTGGCGGTGGGTTGTATGGCTTGTACTTCGTGTTTGCCGGTCGAGAAGTCCATTCCTTGCGCGACATCGCCAGCGGCGTAGATATCGCTTTGGCTAGTTTGCATTTGATTATCGACGATAATACCTTGATCGACTTCGATGCCAGAGCCTTCCAGCATTTCTAGATTAGATTTAACCCCAGTCGCAGTAATAACTAACGCAGCGTCTAACTTGTCGCCATCACTCAAACTAACTTCTACACCATTTTTAGTACTGGTCACTGACTGGACACTGCAAGAGGTATGCACATCGATACCTTTATCCATGCACCATTGCTTAAGCAGGCCACCGGCTTTTTCGTTGAGCATTCGGGGTACCATGCGGTTGCCGGTTTCGATAACGGACAGATTGATACCGCGCCTAACCAGTGCTTCAAGAATAATGCAGCCAATGAATCCAGCGCCAATCAAAACAACATTGGCTCCGGGTTGGGCCAATTCGGCAATACCGCGAGCGTCTTTCAAAGTCCAGCAAGAATGTACCTGTGGTAAATCTAGCCCCGGGATAGGCGGGCTGACGGGGCGAGAACCGGTTGCAATAAGGAGTTTGTCGTAACCTCTAGTGCTACCGTCGGCGAGCTTTACTTGTTTGTTAAGCGCATCGACTTGATCAACCCGCATTTGAACCAATTCGATATCAAGATTGCGATAATGGTTGACCGGATCACGCAGGTAGCTACCCGATTCATCGATATTTTTAATCAAGTAATAAGGTATCGCCATCCTCGAATAAGGCGGTTCTGGCTCGTCACCAATAATGACGACCGATGCTTTGGGGTCGTATTTCCGTATCGTTTCGGCAGCGACAACGCCAGCTGGCCCGGCACCAATAATGATATGTTGCATTGCGGTTGGCTACTTACGAAATTTCAATTGAAGTCAGGCTTTTAGCGGCAGAGGCTTGCATTTTTGCATACCCCGTCCAGTCTGCATCGACATAGGTAATGGCGTCGGTTGGGCAGGCAGAGGCGCATTTTGGGTCGCCGCCACAAAGGTCACACTTAACCACTTTGCCGGTATCCTGCGAATAATTAACCGTGCCAAACGGGCAGGCAATGGTACACACCTTGCAGCCTACACATTTATCGTCTGAAATGACTTTTGCGCCAGTGGAAAGATCGATGCTAATGGCATCAACTGGGCAGGCGCGTTGGCACCAAGCCTCTTCACACTGAGTGCAGGTATAGGGTGCAAATACACCCTCATCGTGGAAAGTGAATACCTTGATGAACGATTTGGACGGGTTAAACGCGCCTGTGTGCTCATATGAGCAAGCCATTTCACACTGAAGGCAACCGGTACATTTTGCTGGATCAATATTTAAAGATTTTTGCATGTTGCCCTCTGGAATAGGAAATTACTGAAGCCATCATAATATGGGAAGAAAAGGTATTGCAAGCACGCTGTTTAGCGAGTTTAAGAAGAATTTCCCAGAGATCAAAATTTGACTGCATTATGGTATGGAAATCGACCTTGAAATCCCGTATTGGCGCTACCAATTTGTTCCTTTCTATGTCTCAATATCGGCTATTCGTCCTATAACTTCGATATCAAAATGAAAGGCACCATAAATACTGAACCCAGTTGCGCCGATCCGACTGACCCGAACTCGATTAGCGTTGCACATGCGCTCAGTCAAATCGACGCTAAAACCGTTGCTTTACAGCAAGCGGTACTATTACCTATTCGTGAATGCCTCGGACGAATATGTAGTGAGTCGATACGCTCAAACATTAATGTTCCCGGTCATGCCAATTCGGCGATGGATGGTTATGCCATTGCATTCGCCGATTTACAGGCAGATGTGCGAGAGGGGCACATTAGCACCTTCGAAGAGATCGGCTGTGCCTTTGCTGGCCGACGTTTGGATGTCGTTTGCAAAGCAGGGCAATGCATTCGAATTATGACGGGTGCGGTGATTCCAGAGGGTTGCGATACCGTTATCATGCAAGAACAAGCAGAACAGCACGAAGATGGTTTGATCGCGGTAGATTCGAATCATCGGTTGGGTGAAAATGTTCGATATGCAGGTGAAGATATCAAGCAGGATTCGGTCATTTTAAACCAAGGTGACAAGATTAGCCCGGCCGATTTAGGTGTTCTCGCTTCGCTGGGCATCGCTGAATTAAACGTGTTTCGCAAGCCTATAGTCGCATTTATGTCGACTGGCGATGAACTGGTAGCAATTGATAAGCCGCTCGGAAAAGGCCAGATTCACGATAGTAATCGCTATACTTTGTACGGCATGCTGGCTCAGTTAGAAGTCGATATGATTGACCTCGGCGTGATACAGGATGATTTCGACAGTATTCGATCAGCCCTATTGGATGCCGCAAAAAAGGCTGATTTGATCATTACCACGGGTGGCGTATCGGTTGGTCAGGCCGATTTTATCAAAACCGCGCTAGAGGACATCGGACAGCCAGATTTTTGGAAGATAGCGATTAAACCAGGGCGACCGCTTACCTTCGGAAAGATCGAGGATAGCCTGTTTATTGGTTTGCCGGGCAATCCGGTAGCGGTGATGGTGACCTTTAATCACTTTGTGATTCCGGCCATACGAAAGCTTTCCGGTGCGCCATCGGCTCAAGTACCAATAGTCAGGGCTGCATCAACTGAAAAAATGCGTAAGAGAGCCGGACGACTGGAGATCCAGCGTGGCATTGCTTCGTTAAGCGAAGACGGCCAATGGCAAGTGTGCAAGACTG
>JBLHID010000075.1:0-13840 GCA_047615545.1 Polaribacter sp. | reverse complement strand
TGGATGCTTTAGCTCGTGAGAATAAACAAAAAGTGAAATCAAAGGAATCAACGATAAATGTGACTCACTAGCAGCCAGCCTGTGTAGCTTACGATTTATAACCCGCTATAATATCGGCCTTGCTGCCCCTCACTTGTGCGAACCTTGAACTTGCGCCACAGTCTGTTAAGACTACCTGATTGTTTTCCCCTTTATGAATAAAAACCTCGTCAAAATCTGTGTTCTTTTACTCGCTGTGATGGTCGCTGTCGGCTACCTGATGTATCACTATTCGGTGCTCGATTTTGTTGATACATCGGCAATCGCTGAGATTATCGTCAGTCTGGGATGGCTTGCTATACCGGCTTTTATTACCTTTGGTGCTTTGTTTACATCCGTTGGTTTACCTCGGCAGGTGGTGGCTTTTATTGGTGGCTATGTCTTTGGGATAGTAGTAGGTGTGGCGCTGGGAACTGTAGCGGCTGTTTTGGGTGCAATATTGACGTTTTATGCAGCGCGTTGGCTGGCTCGTCCGTTTGTGTTACGAAAATATCCGCAATTGGTTTCTAAAATTGATGATCTTATTCATGACAGTTTATACCTGAAGATCATTCTGATTCGTTTCTTGCCGTTAGGGACTAATTTGGCAACTAATCTCGCGGCAGGTGCTGCGGCTACGCCTGTGCGTCCCTTTGCTTTGGCTTCTCTGATTGGCTATATCCCACAGATGACTATTTTCGCAATGACAGGGCATGGCGTGCGAGTGGAGTCAAACACGCAATTGATCGTTGCGGGTGGACTGTTTTTGATATCGATAGTAATCGGTAGTTATCTTTACCATCAACATCGTCGTCAAAGCAGTGACTGAATCCAAAAAGAATAAGATGAAGTGGTGCTGGGTTGGTGTCTCGGGTCTGTTGATGTCGATGTCGCTATTGCTTTCGCTAGGTTACTGGGCTTGGTTCGGTAATCATTCGCCGCACCGCGTTTTTATCAATGCCAAAGTATTGACGGTCAATCAAAACAACAACATTGCGGAGGCCGTGTCTATCCGCCACGGACTCATTGAGGCGGTGGGAACCAATGAGTTGATTCAAGCACTGATTGATGAGGATACGGTGGTGAGCGATTTGGCTGGGAATACCCTAATCCCTGGCTTTATTGATGCCCACAGCCATTTCCCGAGTTCAGGCTTAACTGCTACCAGTTTGTCGTCTGTTAGTGTCGATTTGCGGTCGCCTCCAGTGGGTAATATTCGATCAATAGAGGATATTTGGCAGGCCTTATCAGAACAGCTTTTACGAGGCGATACTGACAACTGGATTATCGGCTTCGGTTACGATGACTCATTGTTGGTCGAACAACGGCACCCAACTAGAATCGAACTCGACAAACTAGCGAGTGATAAGCCCATTTACCTCTGGCACAGCTCGGGTCATATGGGGGTTGCTAATAGCGCTGGCTTAAGAAAGCTAGGCTTTGATGAAGATTCCACGGCACCCGTAGGAGGTGTCATAGGGCGGGACCCACGGAGCGGGAAGTTGAATGGTTTACTGCAAGAGAAGGCGGCTCCGTCACTGGGTAAACTTACCGATAGTTTATCGTTACTCGACAATTACCGAGTTTTGCAATCAGCCAGCGATGACTATAGTGAATGGGGCATTACGACGGCTAATAGTGGTGCAGCCAATTCTTCATTATTGAAAGCGCTGTCATGGTCGGCTCGTTTACGATTGCTACCATTTCGGCTGGTGGTGTCACCAAGGCACGATGCGCTTGGCGAACAAATACTCAGTGGTGAATTTGATCCAGATGACTTAAATAGTGACCGGTTTGTGGTAGGGCCTATGAAATTATTTGCCGATGGTAGTCCTCAGGGGTATACCGCTTTTTTGACCGAGCCTTATTTTAAACAACCGCTTGGGCAAACAGGTTATCGAGGGTTTCCTGCCACAGAACAAAGTCGGCTGATTGAAGCAGTATCTAAATATCATAAGGCGGGAATACAACTCGCAATCCATGGTAACGGCGATGCAGCGATCGACAATATTATCGAGGCAGTCAGCTTGTCGGGGCAGGTCAATGCGGATGACGCTCGGACGATTCTACTTCATGCGCAAATGACGAGGGTCGATCAACTGAGTGATATGAAACATCTAGGTATAACTCCCAGCTTTTTCAATACCCATACTTATTACTGGGGTGACGTACACAGTAAAAATGCGATGGGGCCAGAGCGCGCGGCCCGCATAAGTCCCGCAGGCAGTGCAGAAAGTATTGGCTTACGCTTTAGCTTCCATAGCGATGCACCGGTAACGCCCATCAACCCGCTACAGTTGGTTTGGAGTGGCGTAAACCGTGAGACACTCGAAGGCAATGTGCTAGGTGAGGCTGAGCAAATATCAATCATGAGCGCACTGCGCGCAGTCACCATCGATGCAGCTTGGCAGGCATTTCAGGAAGGTAATCGTGGATCAATCGAAGTAGGTAAGTTTGCTGACCTGGTCATTCTTTCGGGTGATTTACTTAGCGACAAACAAGCCATTCGTGAGCGACAGGTACTCGAAACCCTGGTTGCGGGTGAGACTGTCTTTTCTGCCACGCAATGAAGTATTCGATAGTGGAACAACAGATTACTGTCTCAGAATAGTCGCTTCGTTCAGCACTACGCGCATCACGTGTAGGATCATTTCTACACCTTCGTCATCAATCGTGAGGGGAGGACGAATTTTGAGAATATTATCCGCAGGCCCCTCTGTTCCGATCAAGATACGGTGGTCACGCATTCGGTTTTTGACATAATTGGCAATTTCCGTTCCTGCTTCACGCGTATCGCGATCATTGACTAAATCAACACCGATAAATAGGCCATAGCCTCGCACATCACCGATCACGTCGAAATCGGCCTGCAGGTCGCGCAGACCCTTTAACAGTTTGCCACCCATCAAACGAGCGTTCTCCATCAGATCCTCATCATCGACAATATCGAGTACTTCTTTGCCGATTCGGCATGACAGGTTTGATCCACCAAAAGTCGAAAAATATTCAGGCCCTTTGGCGAAGCTGTCGGCAATGTCGCGGGTTGTGACCAGTACGCCAAGCGGATGACCGTTGCCGATAGGTTTACCCAACACCACAATGTCTGGTACGACGGTTTGCTGTTCAAATCCAAAATAGTAATCACCCAGACGCCCAAGCCCAGTTTGTACTTCATCTGCGATACAGACGCCGCCAGCGGCACGGATACGTTGATAGACGCTCGGCAAGTAACCTTTGGGTGGAATGATTTGTCCCCCAACACTAGGGAAGGTTTCTGCTATGAAGCCTGCCAGTTTGCCCCTGCGTTTTTCGATATCATTCAATGCACGGTCGGTTAGTGCCGCATATTTTTCGGCGCGTTCGGGGTCTTCACGGCGATAGCTACCACGGTATTCGTCGGCTACTTCAATTAGATGTACCCAGTCAGGTTGACCTATGCCACCTTTGGCGTTGAACTTATAGGCGGAGATGTCGATAGCGCCAGTGGTGTTGCCGTGATAGCCATGATTTGGCGTCACCATGTCTTTGCCGCCGGTATGTGCACGGGCCAGACGTAAGGCTAATTCGTTGGCTTCAGATCCCGAATTTACAAAGAAACAGACTGATAGTTTGTCTGGCATTTTGCTCAGTAATTTCTCAGCAAAGGCACTTTGTGACGGATGCAAATAACGCGTATTTGAGTTCATGCGTTTTAGCTGGTCGGCAGCGACTGCCTGAATACGCGGATGAGCATGGCCCACATGGGGTACGTTGTTATAGGCGTCGAGATACGGACGACCCCATTCGTCAAACAAATGGTGCTTCCAGCCACGCAACAACATGATCGGTTCGGCATAACTCAGTTTAAGGTTACGACCAAAATGCTGCTGACGAGCCTCCAAAGTTTTGTCGCGATTGACGGGTTGAAATAGGACTCTTTCATCCGGCAAGTTCAGCAGAGCGGCTGGATTAGGACAAACTGTTGTCCAGAGATAAAGCTGCTCAGGTGCCACAGCACCCGGCCAGTCCTCGGCCATGCCATCGATTGACAGTGCGAGTTGAAAATGGACATGCGGACTCCAGCCACCATTTTCATCTAATCCGCCGAATGCGGTGAATGCTTCTCCTTTTGCAATGGGTTGTCCGACGGTCAGTTTCTCAACTGAGGTTTTTGAAAGGTGTCCATAAAGCGTATAGAACTTATCCCCGACGGGGGTTTCATGAGATAGCATTATTAATCCGCCATAATCCAGGTTTTCCTGGCGGTATCCGGCAAACTCAACTACAGCATTCAGCGGGGCATAAACTGGTGTGCCGGCAACGCCAAAGATATCACAGCCAATATGCACGGTACGGCGGTCGCTGGCCTTCCAGGGGCCAAGGCGGAAAAATTTTTCGGTATAGAGCAGACGGGGTTCACCATAATAGCCGATCCAGAATGGGTCGTTGGCATTATGCTCGGCTCCAATGGCTGTGGCTTCTTCGCTTGTCATGCGAAATGGGTTGGCTGGATTTGTACTGCTTTCTACGGAACATGAGCCCATCGGTATAGTGCTGAGATCCCGATCGATGATGGCCGCAAAATTACCACGTTCGCTGTGCAGCCAGTTCAAAATACGCTCTGCGTTGTCCACAACTGGCAGACCGCAGGCAGCGCGAAGCCTTAGACCAATCTGAGCTTCATTGATGGGGTTGCCTTCCAGAAAACGCCAGGCAGGTGCTTGGGAGATGACTACATAGGGATCGTCAGGATTTTGAATCGCCATCTGCACCGAATTCACGAGACTTACTGCGAGCCGCATCTCCAGCAACGGCCAGACCAAATCAACCTCGACAGGGGTTAGCGGATATTCTGCGTGATAGGCAGCCACCATCGTTGTCAACATCGATTCAGGCTGCTCGTGATCGAGAACGAGGTAGGCTCCGGCAATCGCTAGATCACAAATTCGGGGTGCCATACACATATCGCCAAAATCAATGACCCCGGTTACTGTCGGAGCTTCAGTGAGTGTTCCACTAACCAGAATGTTGTAGTCGTTAACATCGTTGTGAATGACATTCTTAGGTAGGTCAGCAAGCGTTGGTTTGATCTGTTCAAATTTCTGTACGATGCGATCCAGTAATTCACGGCGCGCAAGTTCGGTCACGGCATGAGTTTGATCGGCAATCCAGTCACCTTGCATCAAATTCCATTTGAAATCACGGTTCAGTCCATCATGCTCAAAATCAACCAGGGCCTTGTCCATCTTTGCCAAGATAGATCCAAGTTGCTGTGCCAGGCTCGTGCTTTGAGGACGAAAGTGGGCATAGTTGTCACCACTGGCCCTATCTATAAGCCAGACAATACGCTGGTGTCCGTCTTCATCGGTAACCTGGGAGAAAAGATCGCCTGACAAGGTTGCGACAACACCCGGTACGGGTATGTCCACTACACCTGTGCGAATATGTTGGATAGCTAGGCATTGCATGTGGACAAAATGTGCATCACATCCAGGGCGCATAACTTTGAGGATAGTGTCTGTTTCACTGGAAACAAGGAAATTTAAATCATATTCACCATCAAGGCGGGTGAGATCACCCTTAATTCCCCAAGTGTTAAAAACGGTATTTTTCCAGTGAGCCGTCATATATAGATCTTGCGTGGTTGTAGTTAAATTAGAAGAGCGTCTCTTAAAGAAGAAGAGGATCAAATCATGATGTGACAACAGCTGTTTGGTTTAAGAGCATCGGTTATCGAGACGCTGTTAAAATAATAAGCCGTAATGGTACTTTGCCGACTAAAGACGCCGCAAACCCTCACTGACTCTTTCAAGGACCTCAGCTAGAACCTCAATTAGTATCGCAGGCTCCTAGTCAGCTATCAATAGCCAAATTGAGTCAGTCCACTTCGCCTTAAAACCTATTCGCTGATAATTTTGTGCCAGGCTTTACCTGCAGCTTTCTTAGAGTCCGCAAAGTTTCCATCCCTCCAGTGGTCACGCCCTCGTGCAGCATAGAAGGTGTACAACTGGTTTTTGAATATTTGGAAGTGAGTGCCGTCGGTTTAGATTAATCCTTTGCCTAAACTCAACGCATTGGCGCAATGGTCATTATAGACAGGTGAATAGCGTTTGGGATTAGCAGCAAAAATATCCCAGTCGACTTCGGTCGTAAACAACCAATTCGCACCTTTCCACTTCACTTGCGAGACCTAGCTACCTATGATGGCTTTATGCAGGGTGCTGGCGGCTCCAGCAAGATAAGCAGCCGTGTCGTGGCCGTCAATGGCGATATCACCGAAGTAGCTTTTACCGACAGGCTCACTAGCCTGAACAGAAAAAGAAACTTACGCTAGAGTGAGCAGTATTGGCAATAATATTCTTTGACTATCTTAAGTCGGAAAAATAGTCACTATATTGAGTTATTGTGCTGGTCACCGAGAATTATGCCGAACAGTCATTAGGTTTTATCATTCAGGTTGAAGTCAGTGATGGAAGTCCGACCGAGATTTTGTTGGTTAAGTTTGATACTAGCCCTCTAATTCATCTGTATCGTACTGACCAGACACTTTCCGGCGTATGTGTGACCATGACATGCCAACGGCTAAAACACTGCTGAGAATGAACTCGACGACCCAAACCACAACTGAAGTATTGTCGAGCGCAAGCAGGTCCCATTCGATGAGTAGCCAGATTAAGACAGCAAAAAAAGCCGCTGCGAGCACGGTGCCGATTGCCCCCAGTGACATCCAAGTTGCTCGTAGATACATCACCCAACCAATCAACAGTAAAATTCCCGATCCTACTTTATACACTAGAGCGGCATCTGAATTTAACCAATGCACCCACGAATAGGTTGATGGGTTATAGGTCATCATTACCAGCAATAAAGCGATCACGAATCTGAGTAAGAAACTGCCGAGGGTGAAACTATTTTTATTGATCATAGATATTAATCATAGATATGGGTCATTGATATTAACTGTGTAAATTAGCCCCGAAGAGGCGATGTTTGAATATAACAGGGAATGCATAGCGAGGAAAATAGTTATTGGGTCATTCTTATTAAGTTACAGGCCTTAGTTATATAACTTAAGTCTGGCACTTAGGGCAGTAATAACTCGACCGTTGGTTTTGCATCATTTTTTTTATGTTTGTATCGCAGATCGCGCAGGCACCTTTAATACCATACACCGAGAGTGATTGTGCGAAATAGCCAGGTTTGCCATCGACTTGGGTAAAGTCTTGCAGAGTTGTGCCACCTTGTAAGATAGCAGCACTTAATATAGCCTTGATAGCTCCGACTAGTTTGTCGAGTCGCTTTGTACTGATGCTACCCGCTTTTCGAAATGGGTTGATACCAGCAGAGAAGAGCGATTCGCAGGCATAAATATTACCGACACCAGTGACATTGTGGCTATCCATAATGACCGATTTAATCGAACTCGTTTTGTTTACGCATTTAGCTCTCAGATGTTTGACATCGAAGTCATCGGATAATGGCTCTGGCCCTAGATATTGGAGAAGACGATGATGAAGTGGATTGTCTTTGCAATAGAGTAAGGCGCCAAATCGTCTAGGGTCTCGATATTTAAGAGACTGACCTGAGGTTAATCGAATTTCGATATGTTCATGTTTTTGAGGAGGCGTGTTAATGGGTTGAATTGCCATGCTACCAGACATGCCAAGATGCCAGATCAAACTGCCCTGATCGAGCTGCATTAAAATGTACTTGCCGCGTCTCGACACGGTTTCAATCAAACGCCCTGCCATGTCGGTAGTTTCAGGTGGGATTGGCCATCGTAGTTGATGATGCCTGACAATAAATCGCTCTATCGTTTGGCCACAAACATGGGGCTCGATGCCGCGCATGGTGGTTTCTACTTCGGGTAATTCAGGCATTTTTTATCACTCTGTTATTGATGAGCACGTTATGATCCTGTGATGAGCAATCAATAGTCTTCTCTAAAAATCCAGGAAAACACGACACCCGCTAACCAGTGTGATGTTTGGGTGACTAAGGGACTATCTTCGATAACCGAGTTGTTTAAACTATCGTGGCGAATGAAACCACCAATCCAAAAATCACCGAAGCGTTTGGTATAAGTGAAGTCGCTTCGGATGCCGCTAAAACCGCCTTTAGCATTATAGGTTGCTCGATTGGCATTCTCATCGGCTGCACCTACCGAATAAAAGTAGTCGTGTTTTTTGTTTTCAGCATAGAGTGGGCCTGATGCAAAGCGCAGCTTCCAATCATATTTCTTGCGTGCTGGATGAAGCCAGACTAATCGTGGCTCGAACGCTGTGCCAAGGTCCTGTGGACTGCTTTCCAGCGTAAAAGCAAATCGAATCGGTAGTTCGAGCCAGACTTCATCTGTGTCACTCGAGGAAATTTTGTAATCTAACGAAGGGCCAATCTCCACGGTTGCTTTAAGTTGATCCATACCCAAACGCTCGGGGTTATCATCGTCGACCGGCAAGGTTAACCCACCACTAACAGTCAGTAGCACGCCGTCTGAATTAAGGAAAATACCTTGCACGCTATTGTCGATCTTTAACGTGTCACTTCGATATCGCACATAAGGTGCTGGTAGGAATATTGAGCGTGAATGGGATGATCCGCGATAGTCAGGTAGGTGTAATGAAACCGCTGAAATACCTAGTTCAAACTTGGCTAGTTTGTATTCATCTGTATCTGCTGTCGTACTGAATGATGCTAGGCAAAGTAGAGAGCAAACAGCGGCGGCACTAGTTTTAGGGTGCATCATTTTTTTTGACTGCGAGTAAGTTGTAATAGTGATTTCTCCTGAAATGATATTGCAACCTAAGGTCAGGGCGCGCGATGATGATCTCGGGTTTAATCGACATCAGAAAAAATTCAACTTCATAGTCATTATCAAAAGTGGCTGTTATTTTTTGCAGTGGCGCACTTTTTTTCTTAAAAGCACGAATCCGTGATGCTCGCAGTGTTTGCCAGTTTGTAATTAAGGTATTGAGCTGATCAGGGCTTGATGTGTTGCTATCTTGCCAGCCACCGTTTTTAGTTTGGGTGATCTTCAATGGGCCTATTTGGAGCCGACTAAGGGCGAGTGCTCGGGGTAATAGTCGCTCATCGATTAAGTTGTTAATGCCGCTGGTGATAATCGATAAATGCGAATCGGGCAGCAAAAATACGCTCGAGTGGACGCGTAAATAGCGGCGCTCGCCAATTTGGTTTGTATCGCCAAAATGAATAGGAGTATCGTTTAAAATTAGGATCGCTTTAGGAGACTGAAGCCCTATGGTTGATAGGTCGATTTCATTCGCTGGCAATTTGGACTCGGTTTCGCTGTTAGCAATGCCGAGTATTCTATCGATGGTAATATTGTTTGCGAGCCATTGTATCGGTGACACGATTTGCCATTGACCATTGGCGCGGGTGAGGTTGATATTGTCATCGGCGGTCTGGATTGATATTCGGTTAATATCCAGAGGCTTTAGCGACGTGATACGGCTCTCTGCCTTGTATCCAGGTTCGACACCGGACCGATTGCCGATATAAGTGAATAGGCCAATTAATACGATTAGTACGTAATTGATGAGCCAGCGTTTCGACATAAATTTCATTCTGTGTGAGCCTCTGGACAGCCTAGTAACGTCTGCTTAACAACTGCGGCGTTTTAGGCAGATGCGCAGTCCTAATCCAATCAACAGTAATGGCAGTATGATCAAAAAAAAGACTACAATAATGAGTTGTTGAGTTTGTGATAACTCTAGCCGAGTATCGGGTGCGGCACGAGGACTAATCGATATTAGATTATCATCATGGCTTAACCAGCTAAATAAGTTAAGGCCTAACTCAAGATTTGCACCAGTGCCAATATAGTTGTTTGACAAGAAATCAGCATCGCCCATTACTGCAATTCGTTGCTCCAATGACCCCGTCTTATTTTCAACAGAAGTCGCCATTGTTGATCGAGAAAGGGTTAGTCCAATATTAAGTGGCCCGTTAATTTCATCGCCATCGTCACCGTTGTGTATTTCACCTTTTAGCTCACCAGTTTCGTTCCAGCTAGATTCGTCACTGACCAGAAAATTAAGTGATTCCCATCGTGTTTCATCACCGTGATATTCGATCGCCTGTGCTGGCGACTCGCTATCAAAAAATAGTTTGAAGTGATTGCTGTCGATAGCATCAACACGAGTTATCTGATCTATCTGGTTGAGTTGTTCGACACTAGGTGGGCGATCTAGGCCAATGGTGATGTTCGGAGTCTGGCTCAAGTTTAAGGCTTCAATAGATGAATGATAAATCAAATCCCCTTGTTGAATTATCTGTACCCGATCACAGGTCGCTTGTACTTCGGGCAGAATATGGGAGGATAATATAACGCTATGTTCTTGTCCCAGTGTTTTTATCAAGCTGCGAATATCGCACACTTGAATCGGGTCAAGACCTACCGCAGGTTCATCCAGTACAACAACAGGTGGCTTGTGAATAATGGCCTGAGCGATACCGACCCGTTGCTGGTAGCCCTTCGATAAATTGCCAATCAGACGTCGCCCAACGTCACCTGGCCCGCATTGCTGTTTCGACTCATCGATAGCCCTGTTAATGAACTGTTTGCTGATTCCGTGCAACTGAGCACAATACCTAAGATACTCATCCACACTGGCCTCACGATAAACCGGCGGATGCTCGGGCAAATACCCCATTTGTCGTTTTGCTTCACGAGGCGATTCGATGATGTCGAATCCATTGATGGTGACTTGTCCTTCTGAAGGCGCCAGAGTGCCCGTCAGAATTTGCATCGTAGTCGACTTACCCGCGCCATTAGGCCCAAGAAAGTCCAAAACTTCACCTGCATTCAGGCTGAAGCCGAGATTCTTTATTGCTAGATGATTTTGGTAAAAACGCGAAAGGTTTGTTACCTGCACGACAGGTGATGATGACATATTTTGGCTGATTAAATTTAGCTGTCCAATGATACGTATTTATAGAGTTTATCACAGCCACAAAAAAACCGGCCTGGGCCGGTTTCTTTAAGATTTGGAAAGCTAGGTTTAACTTACTTAATTTTAGCTTCCTTATACTCAACATGCTTGCGTACAACTGGGTCGTACTTTTTCATGACAAGCTTGTCAGGGGTATTCTTTTTGTTTTTGTCGGTTGTATAGAAATGGCCAGTGCCAGCGCTAGAAACCAATTTTATTAAATCTCTCATTATTTATCTCCTAGCACTTCTCGCCGCGCTTTCGCATATCGGCAATAACTGAATCAATACCATTTTTATCGATGATACGCATGCCTTTAGTACAAAGGCGAAGCTTTAACCATCGGTTTTCTGACTCAACCCAAAACTTATGGCTTTGCAGGTTAGGTAAAAAGCGACGACGTGTTCTGTTGTTCGCATGTGATACGTTGTTTCCGGAAATAGGTTTTTTACCTGTAACTTGACAAACCCGGGACATGATTTACTCCGTCTTAAATAGCGACATTGCTTTCGAGGGCGCGAACTTTACCAGAACAGACCTATGGCTTCAACCTTTTAAAGACTTAAAAGACTCTGTTTTTCCGCCTGTTGTGGATTCCTTTTAGGGAGGGCGCAATATAAGATGTTACACACACAATACTAGCCGGATTAAGTGGATGGACATCGTTTTTATACGAGAGTTACAGATAGATACAGTGATTGGTATTTATGACTGGGAGCGCAAGGTCAGGCAGACGGTTAGCCTCGATATCGATATGGCGACGGATATTCATAAAGCGGCGACAACCGATCATATAGACGATACTTTAAGCTACAAAACGGTAGCGAAACGTTTGATCGAGTTTGTCGAGCAAAGCGATTTTGAGTTGGTTGAGGCGCTAGCTGAAAAAATCTGTGCCATAATTATTGAAGAGTTCAAAGTGCCGTGGGTCAAACTAACGTTGAGTAAACCGGGTGCCGTACGTGGTTCTCGTGCTGTAGGCGTGATTATCGAACGAGGTGAGAAGCCAGTATGATCAACAATGTTTATATTGGCGTCGGCAGTAATGTAGATGCCATACATAATATCAGGCAGGCATTAGAAAAAATGGCCACTGCCTTTGAGGCAATTGTGCAATCTCCAGTCTATCAATCGGCAGCCGTTGGTTTTGATGGTGATGACTTTCTTAATCTGGTGGTTAAGTTTGAGACTGGCCTTGATGTTGTCACAGTAGTGAGTCAACTTCGGGCGATAGAAGATGGGCTAGGTAGGGACCGTAGTCAGCCACGTTTTTCGAAACGGCCTATTGATCTGGATATTCTGTTGTATAACGATCTAGAAATAAATGAATCGGGTATTCAGATACCACGGGACGAAATTCTAGAGTCGGCTTTTGTCCTGAAACCACTGTGTGATCTTGCGCCACATTTACTGCATCCATTACAGAAGCAAAGTTACCTAGAGCTTTGGCAGGCTATGGCTCCGAATGCTCATCGGCTTGATGTTGTGCAGATCGATTAGAGTATTGATTTCAGGGCTGCAACGAGTGCCTGACACTCTTCGTCTGTACCGATGGATATGCGCAGGTAATTATCAATTCGTTTAGTTTTGAAATGGCGCACCAAAATCCCCAATCGTCTCAATTCGTTATAAAGCATCGATGCCGCTAAGCTCTGGTGCTGTACAAACAGGAAGTTGCTACTAGATGGCAATACGTCAAAGGCAAGCTCGACTAGTGCTTTGGTTAGCGAGTCTCTACTGGTAATGACTTGATTGCGGCAGTGTTGAAAATAGGCTTCGTCATTAATAGATTCGATAGCGGTGGCACTGGCAATACTGTCGATTGGGTAGGAGTTGAAGGAGTTCTTGACGCGATTTAAACCCTCGATTAAGTCGGCATGACCTAAAGCGTATCCCAAGCGTAATCCAGCGAGGCTACGTGATTTGGAAAAAGTTTGCACCACCAGCAAGTTAGGGTATTGGTTAATTAACCTGCTGGCGGAATCCGCACCAAAGTCTACATAGGCCTCGTCGATTATTACCACTGAATTTGTATTTTGAAGTATGGTTTCTATCGATCCAAGGCTAAGCGCTATGCCGGTTGGCGCATTTGGATTGGGTATGATGATACCGCCATTGGGCTGTGTGTATTCTTCGACGGTGACGCAAAAGTTATCATTTAAAGGTATTGTCTTGTAATCGATTTGATATAAACCGCAATAGACCGGATAGAAGCTATAGCTGATATCTGGAAATAACAAAGGTTTCGAATGCTTGAAAAAAGCTTGAAAGCTATGCGCTAAAACTTCATCTGAACCGTTGCCGATAAAGACTTGATTGGCTTCAAGGCCATGATAGGCCGCGAGGGTATTGGTCAGCCCTGTCGACTCTGGGTCTGGGTAGCGGCGTAGCTTCTCAGTGTCGAATGATTCGACTGCCTTTGATACCTGTGGCGATGGTGGATAGGGATTTTCATTCGTATTGAGTTTGATATATTGCATGTCTTGAGGTTGCTCGCCCGGTACATAGGGGTCGAGTTGGTGCACGATGCTGGTCCAGTATTGGCTCATATTATTGGATATGCCCTAATTTCAATTGGTTAGCAGACGGCCGCCATCAACAGTGATGACTTCGCCCGTAATATAGTCATTGTTGATTAAAAATAATACCGTCTGAGTGATATTGTATGGATCACCGACTTTTTGTAACGGGATTTTATCTAGAATTGACTGCTGCTGTTTATTTTGAGTATCGTAATTGTTGCTGCCGTCATTGATGTGGGCATCTTTCAGCTTTGCTTCGGGCCAAAGTATAGCGCCGGGTGCGATGCCGTTAATTCGCACCTCTGGTGCCATATCTAATGCGAGTGATTTGACTAGCATTTGATTGGCAGCCTTGGCGCTACAATACAG
>JBLHID010000074.1:0-14103 GCA_047615545.1 Polaribacter sp. | reverse complement strand
CCTTTCACCTCGTCTACTTCCAGAGTCACTGACTTATAATAAGCCTGACATCATCCCGGAAGGTGCAAATGGATGATGTAGATGACAAGGGCGGCATTTCAAGTCGAAGTACTCTAAACAGACCCCAACAGCCACACCCTTGTCGAGAAATAACTTAACCTTTAATATCACGCTTGTCACTTACAAATGCAATGGTAGACCCAATAGATCGATATAGAAAGCCGCTAAATGGAACACGTGATCTTAATCGAGCAACCTAGTTGCATCATAAGTCAGTTGATCAAATATAGCGTATAAGGCGCATATTTAACTACTATTATTCTCGCTTTGTTCTCTATAATTGCCACATGAAAAATATATCAAAACAATGGGCTCACCCAAGAAATCCTAAGAAGGAACCTCTTCCTTATTACTTGAATTCAGTACAAGCTGGATTCCCCTCTCCGGCCGAAGATCATGTCGATGCTACGTTAGATTTGAATGAATACCTGATTGACCGTCCTTCAGCCACCTACTTTGTACGCGTATCGGGTGACTCGATGATCAATGCGGGTATTAACTCTGGTGACATTCTAATCGTGGATAGGTCAAAGACAGCGCATCATGGCGCTATTGTGGTGGCCCAGGTTGACAATGACTTCACTGTTAAACGACTGCAATATGACAATGGCAAAGTTAACCTTTGCCCTGAAAACGATGCCTTTAAGCCTATTACGATAGCAGACGATCAACTGGTGACTATGGGTGTAGTGACGGGCGTTGTGCGGAGGCTTTAGTGTGATAGCACTGATTGATATTAACAATTGCTATGTGTCATGTGAGCGAATCTTCCAGCCAGCATTGAACAATAAGCCAGTGATTGTGCTCAGTAATAACGATGGCTGCGCTATCGCTCGCAGTAATGAAGCAAAAGCCCTTGGCATTAAAATGGGTCAACCACTGTTTCAACTGACCGATGTTATCAAGAGCCATGACGTTCAAGTTCGTTCGGCGAACTTCACCTTATATGGTGATATGAGTCATCGAATTATGACAATAATTGCAGAGCTAACACCCAAGATTGAAATCTATAGCATTGACGAGTGTTTTGTTGATGTCGCTGGAATGACAGATGTTGAAGCCTGGTCTAAAGATCTTAGAAAAACGATATACCAATGGACAGGATTACCTGTATCCATCGGTATCGCACGTACCAAAGTATTGAGTAAGCTTGCTAACAAAGTAGCTAAGTCATGCTCTGGTGTTTATCTGATACGAGCAAATGATGAGCAAGATATTCTTGCAGCCACACGGATTGATGACTTGTGGGGCATCGGCAAGAAGTTAGCAATTAGTTTAAAGTCGATCGGTATCTATACGGCTATGCAGCTTGTGAATTCACCCGATCAATTAGTAAAAGACAAATTTTCAGTGGTGCTATCAAGGCTACAGAACGAGCTTCGAGGCGAAACGGTATTCGCGATAGATGACCATATCGAAGCAAAACAACAAATAGTATGTAGTCGATCATTCGGCCAAATGATTACTGACAAGGATCAGCTGCATCAAGCATTATTGAAGTTTGTTAGTCTCGCCACAGAAAAATTGCGGCGTCAAAAAAGTGAGGCGCGTTGTTTGCAGGTTGTTATCAATACCAACCCATACTCAAAGAATGCTAAGCAGTACCATCGGTCTGCTACCGTGACACTCCCTACGCATACGTCTGATACAGCAGTGATCGCAGGTTACTCTTCACGGCTTTTAAACCAGCTATTTAAACCAGGGTATCAATATCAAAGAGCGGGCATCATGCTCATGGACATCACCCCTGCTCAATGCCACCAGTATGACTTGATTGAGACTCTATCAAATGGCCAATTAGACGATGTGAAGGACAAGATTAATCGTCGATTTGGACGCAATAAAATAATGCCTGCAAGATTGATCACTAAAAACCAACATTGGGAAATGCGGCAAAATATGTTGTCAAAAAAATTCACTACTAGTTGGATCGACTTACCAACTGCAAAATAATTGCACTCGTAAGTGGAGTGGTCGCTATGAATTGTGATATTGATTTAGCATCAGAAAACGATGCCGTTTAAACAATTAATGGGAGGGTATATCTACCTGCTGAAACATCTAGATAATCAACAAAAGTAACCCTGATCGAAGGCATAAGCTATTAACTTAGCCTGGCCTGTTACCCCTGAAATAAAAAAGACCTACGTTATTACGTAAGTCTTTGATAAATATGGCGCGCCCGGAGAGGTTCGAACTCCCGACCACCTGGTTCGAAGCCAGGTACTCTATCCAGCTGAGCTACGGGCGCTTTATGGAAGGCGCAGAATATACGTTGGAGCACAATATTTCAATTTGTATTTGCGCTTCTCTCGCTAATTTACGGAAAGTTGGCTTCATAATATTTATCGTACCTTATTGACTTTTATTATCTAAATACCTAATAATTGAATTATTCAATTATACTGACTCGTTTCCTCTGTTTTATGACTAGTATATTAGCATAATCGATTGTGATCGACCGATAACCTGGACTAGCCAATGGCCAATACCTATTACAAACAGAATCACTTGAAAAAATTACGCGCATTTTGCCAAACGGCCAAATTGGGCAGTATGACGAAGGCCGCTGACTCGCTATTTGCTAGCCAACCGACGATTTCACTTCAAATACATGCATTGGAAGAGGAAATGGATACGATCCTTTTCGAGCGTCGTGGACCCAAGCTACTGCTCACTACCGAGGGCAGTATCCTCTATGAGTTATGCCTTCCACATGTTCAGGGCATCGACCGCTTAAAAGAAACATTTGATGCGCATTGTGGAAATTTGACGGCAGGGAATTTAATCATAGCCGCTGGGGAATCAACTATTTTGTATATTCTGCCCGAACCTGTCGGACAGTTTTCTAAACAATACCCTTCGATTAAATTGCGCCTATCGAATGAAACGGGGCGCGATGGCATGGAGTTACTGCGTAGCGATAAGGTTGATTTTGCGGTTGGATCGATGTTAGAGGTGCCTGACGATTTAATATACGACCCGATTGTTACTTACAATCCGGTAATCATCACGCCAATAGATCATCCACTATCCAAAATGAAAAAAGTGACTATTCAGGATATCGGTAAATTTGGTTTGATATTGCCACCACGGCATTTGAGTACCTGGCATATCGTTAAAATGGTATTTGCCCAACACAATGTTAGCTTTCAGGTGACTTTAGAAGCGGGTGGTTGGGAGGTTATCAAGCGCTATGTTAGTTTGGGTCAGGGTATCTCCATTGTGACTGACGTTTGTATTACGGAGGAAGATAGTTCAAAAATGCATGTTATCCCGATTGACCAATATTTTCCCAAAAGAAGTTACGGTATTGTCACTAGGAAGGGGAAATTTCTCTCTGCACCGGCACAAAAGTTTATTGAGATTATGAATGACTGCTTCAAACGTAAGTAAAGAAGTCTATTGACAGATCATTATTGTTGACAATTGCAATCAATAATAGATGATTTTTCCCTTATATCCTTAAATAACTCACCTATTGTCAACAATGCTCTATTCCTTTATGATTCGACGCACTTGATCGTCAGCTGCCCCGGTCATCTATTAATTGCCTTCAGAGGTTAGAAATGTCGTATCAACAAGAATTTGACCAATCAATAGAGAACCCAGAAGTATTCTGGGCTGATAAAGCTAGGCAGTTGAGTTGGTATAAATACCCCGATAATATTTTGTCGGTTGACTCAGAAGGCGTTCATCACTGGTTTTCTGATGGAGAGATGAATACTTGCTACTTGGCGCTGGACTATCATGTTGAGAATGGCCGAGCTGACCAACCCGCTTTAATCTATGACTCCCCTGTTAGCGGCGACAAAAAAACCTTCACCTACTCCGAATTAAGAGATGAAGTAGCGCTATGTGCAGGTATGCTGAAACAACTCGGCGTAGCCAAAGGAGACAGGGTTGTCATCTATCTACCGATGATTGCCGAGGCCGCTATATCAATGCTGGCCTGCGCTCGAATAGGCGCAATTCACTCGGTTGTATTTGGTGGGTTCGCAGCGCCGGAACTAGCCGCTCGGCTTAATGACGCGACACCAAAGGTGATACTCACCGCCTCTTGCGGTATTGAAGTTAAACGTGTCATTGAATATAAACCTTTAATCGACGAGGCCATTCGACTCGCTACCCATAAACCCGCAACCTGTGTTGTTTTACAACGACCTCAGGCACATGCAACGCTTCTCCCAGGTCGTGATGTTGATTGGCGAGAACAGATCAAATCCGCTGTACCTACCGATTGTGTGCCATTAAAAGGTAGTGATCCGCTTTATATCCTCTACACCTCGGGCACAACTGGAAAACCTAAAGGTGTCGTGCGTGAAAATGGCGGCCACGCTGTGGCACTGAAATACAGTATGAGCGCTATTTATGATATGAAACCAGGTGATGTGTATTGGGCTGCATCTGATGTTGGCTGGATTGTTGGCCATTCTTATACGGTCTATGCACCTTTACTGTATGGTTGCACCACGGTTGTATACGAAGGAAAACCAGTGATGACACCCGACGCTGGCGCTTTTTGGCGAGTTATCTCCGAACACCGAGTCAATGCGCTTTTCACCGCCCCCACTGCCTTTCGAGCTATTCGTAAAGAAGACCCTGACGGAATTTTATCAAAACAATACGACCTGACTTGCCTGACCACTATTTTTGCAGCGGGTGAGCGTCTTGACCCAGCAACCTATGAATGGCTATCAAATACTTTTAAAGTACCGGTAATCGATCATTGGTGGCAAACGGAAACCGGTTGGGCTATTGCGGCTAACTTGTGGGGCATCGAACCAATGCCAGTCAAGTCTGGCTCTTCAACAAAACCTGTGCCTGGTTTTAAGGTTGAAATACTCAACGAACAAGGCGAGCAGTTGCCTGCTAATACACAGGGTTTAATTGTTATTAAACTGCCACTGCCACCTAGTTGCTTAACATCTATATGGGGTGATGAAAACCGTTTGAAATCTTCGTATCTTGATATCTACCCAGGCTATTTCTTCACCGGTGATGGCGGTTATATCGACGAGGATGGCTATCTATTCGTGATGGGCCGTGTCGATGACGTGATTAATGTTGCTGGGCATCGTTTGTCTACTGGCGAAATGGAAGAAATTGTGGGTAAGCACCCTGCCGTTGCAGAATGCGCCGTGGTGGGCCGAAAAGATGAGCTAAAAGGACAAATGCCAACGGGTTTTGTGGTGCTAAAAAACACCACTGATAGCGACAATAATCAGAGCCTTATTATTGAGGAGCTAATTCAAATGGTAAGGCAGGAAATCGGTGCAGTGGCTGCGTTTAAAGAAGCTTATGTTGTAAATCGGTTGCCTAAAACGCGCTCTGGCAAGATACTTCGAAAAACCATTAGGAGCATTGCTGATGGCGAGCCATACTCCCTACCAGCAACCATTGATGACCCTGCGTCTCTCGATGAAATAAGTGCTCTATTTGCACGCTAGAGGGACAGGAAAACTCCTGTTGCTTTATCTGACTGGGTCGAGTATTTGCTCTATCAGAATGATTTCGTCTGCCCCTTAGTATGCATGGAGCTAGATATCGTCAGTATTGGCCGGATCTGAGTTTGGTGCTAATTGGACAATTAACCTTATTGAACCTCTAGTTGATGACCATCATTAGCGTTACAGATAACCTTTTTTGTGGCACTATTCTACCTAGTGAACCTACTGGATCCAGATAACGCATGACATCACCCCTAATTATTGCTTTACTGGTATTGGCTATGACTGCCTGTGCCACTGATTTAAAAGCACTTGATCCTAATGTTCAAAAGCTGCGATGGCTAGATGCTGCCGCCCCACAAGCAGACGCACAACAGGCTATTAAAATTGGAGATCTCCGTCTATTGGGAATGGCGACTCGCACCGTCAGCATCCCCGGTGTCGAAACAGATCAAGCCCTGAAATATGAAACGAAATGTGGCGTCCAGCTAATCGATGGTATTTCAGACGTGGTACGAAGTGACGAGCATCTACGATTGATGCAAAAGGCACGCAGTTATGCTTTAAAGTACAACGCAATAATCAAGGCGCATTGCAAAATCTAAATAGCATCTCTAAATTCGTTATAGTTCTAAACTCTTTCTATTGAAATGAAAAGGGGCACGAAATAGTGTCTCTTTTTAGTGTCGCGCTACCGAGGTGATAGTTTTAAAGCAAAGTCACTGCCAATTTTGTGAGCCCGCAACCAATAGCCTCCAATCAACAAACTCAACAAAAATGTCAATAGTGCAGCGTTGGCTAGGCCTCCCCCGCTATCAGTTGGTGTTGTGGTCGTGGTGCCAGGTCCCGTTGTGATAATCGTAAAATTAGCCGTGATAGGATTATTGATTGAATTACCGGTGGTTGGGAAATCCAAATTACCGCCCACAATATTTTGATCATCGTCTGAGATATCATAAAAAATATTATCACTGCAACCTATGGAGAAACGCGCTTTTGAGCTGTTCATATTTGGGATAGTGACCGAATGACTTCCATCATTTAGCGTTGAACTTAGCAGGTCGGTAACAGCATAGGTGCTACCGTCAGCCGAAAAAGTCAGTAACGCTATGTCCACTTCAGCACAATTCACGGGGTCCGTTGACGTTCCAGCAACATCCCAAGTTACTGTAATCGGCGTATTAGCAGTGATATCACCTGCGATACTAGGCGATGTCAGTTGGAAAGGCCCAGTTGCGATAATAGACACAGCCACATCGTCAGTACCTTGTCCACTCCTACCATCACGCACGGTCAAACGAAAGTTTAATATTCTTTCTGTGGTAGGTAAGGTTTCGCCTCTTGCTAACATCAGTGTTGTTCCGTTCACCTGGGTATTGAAAGTAGGAAAATCACGTATGCCAGTTGGTTGCGGGGAATAACTTCTAAACAACGGGTTATTGCCCTGGTCTGTACCGATAGTTTGTGCCGTTGTCCGAACAGTACCGGCATCCATTTGATCCCACTGATAGGTCAGGGTATCGTCCACATCAACCGCACCACCCGTTAATCGAAATGCTGTTCGAGAAGGGATTGTGCGGTCAATACCAGCATTGACCGAAGTTGGGTCAGAATTAACTGGCGTTATCTTTAAATCCTGACCGCAGGTGGCTGAACCAGTGATGAAGGCATTCATTTCCGCTATGGAACCAGCATGAAAGGTAGCATCACTGCTAGTTGCTATATCTTCAGCACCACAAATGCCAGAGTAACTCATTATAGTCGAACCACTGCCTGGTTCGAACGCTGTGGCTGGATAGTGATTTCCTGCAGTGCAAGAACCATCACTTGCATTCCAAGTATGATTGGCGCCAAACTGATGGCCTATTTCATGGGCTACAAAGTCGATGTAGAAAGCATCTCCAGTCGGATCACCCAAACCAGAAACACCTTGCGCTTTAGAACTAGCATCACAAACTCCCTCCGATGTTGCTACTCCACCTTCACTTGTACTAAATATATGTCCGATATCATACTTAGCCGTACCAATAATCTCGTCAATCTTGGTCTGATTTTCGCCTAATAGAGCGATCTCATCGTCATTAGAGAAACCAAAATCATCCGGGCCAGTCTCTATGATGGAACTATTATCAACCACCAAGACAAGACGCACACCAAGATCACGTTCGTAAACTTGATTCACTCGGTTGATGGCTGTGTTAATTTCTGCCATTGCCGCATCAAGCGTACCACCTACGGCAGCAACATATTCTGAAGTCGCCGAAACAGCTAACCGATAAACAACTAGAGTACCTGGAATTCTATTTAGCGTAGCGTTTCGATAATGATTAGTGCCTAAATTGTTGTCACTCTTTGGCTGTGTATGAACACCGCACTGGAAAGCCTTTCCAGATTGATCGGAGCCACTCGTGCGAAAACTTGTTTCATAACGACTTGTATTAGAGGATTTGTTAACTGGGTCGATAAAGACCCTGCCCTGAGACGTCATCAACATCCCCCTAAAACCTGTCGGGCTAATATCAACGCGCCCAGAAGCGGTGGGATCGTCAATACCATAGACCTTGTAACTTTTTATCTGAGGAAACTCTTCGGCTAGGCCGTCTTCCATAATTGACGATTCGACGATACTAAAGTTGGCAAGGCTGCCGTCGGGCATAGGTAATTCAATTACATCGCTTACGCCACGAACTTCATTAGGCGCCAAATTTAATTTGTGCCTTAAGGCCTGAACATCGGCATCGAAATAATGAGACTCATCGAATTGGTTGGATGATTTAGCTGACAGGCTGGCGTCCTGCCAGATGTCACTCTGCGAGAATAAGGCAGTTGAATTTAAGAGTAGTGTTATTACTACAATTAGCTTGTGACTAATTTTTTTCATGCAACTCCCTCAAAATAAAAATCAAGTATACCCGTTCAGTGCTATTTGGAACCTTGACCTCGTAGTTCCATTTATATAATGGTCTGTCGTTAGATTTATGTAATGAGAAAATCCTATGACGAAAATGGATGTCTTAATACGATAGTTTCTACTCGATCGGGGCCAGTAGATACGATATCAATTGGCACACCTGACAGAGCCTTTATTTTCTCTAAGTATGCTTTGGCTGCTGCTGGCAAGTCGTCATACGATTGCATTCCGTAGGTTGACTCCTGCCAGCCTGGCATTTCGATATAAACCGGCTCACAGGCTTCATAGTTGTCTGCACCTGCGGGTGGGTTGGTGATTTCCTGGCCTTTATATCGGTAAGCAACCGCTATTTTTAAGGTCTCTAATCCATCTAATACATCGAGTTTGGTAATACACAGGCCACTCACAGAATTTATTTTTAAAGACCGATTGAGAGAGACCATATCGAGCCAGCCACAACGACGCTTCCTGCCTGTAGTAGCGCCAAATTCATGGCCTTTTACGCCCATGTGTTGGCCACAGGCATCGTCTAGCTCAGTCGGAAATGGTCCAGAACCAACGCGTGTGGTGTAAGCTTTTACAATTCCAACGATATATTCAAGGTCTCTCGGACCGACACCGGAACCCGCTGCGGCACCGCCTGCGGTAGTAGTCGATGACGTGACATACGGATAAGTACCGTGGTCGATATCGAGCAATGCGCCTTGCGCGCCTTCGAACATGATTTTTTCACCCTGCGCTCTCATCTCGTGCAGTATCGCGGGAATATCGCCGACCATTGCTCTAATTTCATCTGCCTGTTGTAAAGCGTCCTTTAGTACTTGGTGGTAATCTAACGGCTCAACTTTAAAGTAATGTTCGAGTGTAAAGTTATGGTATTCGAGGACCTCTTTTAAGCGTTTCGCAAATAGTTCTTTATCCATCATTTCGCCAAGGCGAATGCCTCTCCTTGCAACCTTATCTTCATAACAAGGGCCAATACCCCGGCCTGTTGTTCCGATCGCCTCATTGCCTCGAGCAATCTCTCGGGCTTGATCGAGCGCTATGTGATAAGGCAATATTACGGGACAAGATTCACTGATGACAATGCGTTCTCGGGCTGGAATACCACTTTCTTCAAGCTGTTTGATTTCCGCCAAAAGAGCTTCGGGCGACAGTACAACACCATTGCCGATCAGACATTTTACGTTGGCACGCAAGACACCCGATGGAATCAGGTGCAATACCGTCGTGACACCGTCGATAACTAACGTGTGCCCTGCATTGTGTCCACCTTGAAAACGGACGACTGCTTTGGCTTGGTCGGTTAGCAGGTCGACAATTTTACCTTTGCCTTCGTCGCCCCATTGGGTTCCAATAATTACTACTGAATTTGCCATTAACTAGATTGCCTCTGAAATCGCCCAGCCAGTATTTTGGCGGGTTAGAATTTTATCGCATTGTTGAGCTGCGGGTTTACTTTTACCATCAGTTAGATCAACGATCACTCGTTGCCCTTCTGAACGTAGATTTTGAATTGCCTGGGTCAAGTCTGGATCATTGATATTAGGCGCCAGAATGCCCAATGTTTTTACCGGTGATGCATTTGATAATTGATGTAAGTTGAGTAGGTCGGCACTGAATCCGGTGGCTGGACGAGCATTGCCAAAGATGCCACCGATATTATCATAACGGCCTCCACGCGCGATCTCCTTACCTTGACCAGGCAAAAATGCTGCGAAAACTAGGCCTGTGTGGTAGTTATAACCACGTAACTCGGCTAGATCACAATTGATTAAAGTGTCTGGATATTTACCCTGTACGGCTTCAATCACAGCTTGAATGTGATCTAACGCCTGATGTAATTCTTCATGACAGCCTTCAAAAATCTGACGAGCCTCATCCAGAATGGTGATATCACCATTTAACAAAGCTAGATGATGGAACTGCATTCTCAATCCATCAGGCAGGTCTAATTCAGCTAGGTAGACTTCAAGTTCAGGGATCGACTTGCGTTGTAGCATATCGAATAATAAGGCTTCCTGATGTTTGTCTAATTCGGTACTACTGACAAGATTCCGGAAAATACCGACATGCCCAAGATCGATTGAAATATCGTTAAGCCCGACCGTATGCAGCGTTTCGATCATCAAACTAACCACTTCGACATCAGCGGTGACACTTGTGTTTCCAAAGATCTCAGCGCCAATTTGTAGTGGTGTTCGACTGGATGTGATGCCGTCAGCCTGAGCGTGTAGTAAATGACCACAATAACAAAGGCGTTCAATGCGATCTTCTCGGCCATTGTGAGCCAGCAAGTGCGCATCAATTCGAGCAACTTGGGGCGTCATGTCTGACCGAACACCCATTTGCTTGCCCGTCAATTGATCAACTAGTGAGAATGTTTTTGTATCGAGAGAATGAGCCGTGCCAGTGAGCAACGAATCCATGAACTCTATCATTGCTGGCATGACCAAATCATACCCCCAAGCGTGATACATTTGCAGCACCTTGCGCCGTAGCAAGTCGACGCCAAGCGCTGCTGGCGGCAGGGTTTCTTGTACACCGTCTGGAAGAAGCCAGCGGTTTATTGGTTGATCTTTCATATTTTTTTGGTCATTTTTTCTTTTTCATGATTGTTTGGTCATGTATGTTCGATTAGTCGTATTGAGCAAAACAATGTGTCAGCCTCGGATAATAAACAGTGATATAGCACCCACTATCATCAATCCTAAGCCTACGACTCTTAATGTCGGCTCAGGCATTGCCAGCATTTGTTGCATCGTGTTTTTGTAACCCCGAGGATTTATGAACGGAATAACCCCCTCTATTATCATCACCAAAGCTAACGCGGAAAATAATTCAGTCCAGTTCATATTGGCTAACCTTTCAACATAGACATATTTTGGGCACGTAAAAATTCATTTATTTTAGTCAAAAAAACGGGCGTTATTATAAACGCCCGATTCAATGATTAACAGTTTTCTTCGACCGTTGGTTTACTGACTATTAGATTGCTTAAAGAACTTAAAGAAATCAGAGTCTGGACTCAGCACCATAATATCTTGGCCACCCCCAAAGCTAGTCTCATAAGCATTCAAACTTCGGTAGAAAGAATAAAAATCCTTGTCCTGGTTATATGAATCAGCGTATATCTTGGCAGCAGTTGCATCACCTTCACCCCGTACCTCTTCCGATATTCGGTAGGCTTCAGCTAGCGTTTCTTCTCGTTGACGATTCGCATTAGCGCGAATTTGTTTCGCCTGTTCTTCACCACGAGAGCGAAAAGACTTCGCTACTGTTTGTCTTTCGGTCGCCATACGTTGATAAACATTAACAGTCACATTCTCAGGTAGGTCAGCCTTTTTGACCCGAACATCAATTAACTCGATGCCTAGATCGCGGATTTTAAGACCTGCTGTGTCAGTCACTACTTGCATGATTGAAGCACGCTCACCAGAAATAACTTCCTGAATTGTTTTTGCTGCAATCTGCCCTTTCAACTCATCATTAACGATCGATGCCATTCGAGCAATCGCGGTCCGTTCATCACCTTGAGTCGATGTATAAAAGGTTTTTGCATCTGAGATACGCCATTTCACAAAAGAGTCAACAATGACGTTCTTCTTCTCACTAGTTAAAAAACGCTCCGTTGGAGTATCCATAGTCAGAATACGACTATCAAACTTAATGATGTTGTTGATGACTGGTATTTGAAAATAAAGGCCAGGCTCATTATAAGTCTGTGTTATCTCACCCAGTTTAAATTTAATCGCTACTTCTCGCTCGTGAACGACAAACGTCGACATTGACACAACACCAACTAACAATAGCAGTACTATAAAGCCAAATTTAATGTTATTCATTATCGTGTCTCCCGTGTTCTTGAACGAGAAACATTACGGTTAAACTCGTCCATAATAGAGTTAGTATCACTGCCGCCATTAGCCTGCTTTCCAGTCATGTCAGACGCAGTTCCTGCTGCTGACCCCGATAACAGTTGGTCAAGTGGTAAGAACATTAAGTTGTTACCATTTTCGACATCAATCATGACTTTTGGAGAACGACTCAATACAGATTCCATTGTATCGATATAGAGACGCTCACGGGTCACTTCTGGTGCACGCTGATACTGTGTTAATAGCTGATTGAAACGACTAGTTTCACCCTCAGCAGATTTTACAACTCGAGTTTTGTAAGCTTCTGCATTCTCAAGTAAGCCTTGCGCATCACCTCGTGCCTTTGGCACAACGTCATTACGATAGGCATTGGCCTGATTGATTATTCGTTGTTCGTCTTCTCGAGCTTTAATTGCATCTTCAAAGGCTTCTTGCACTTCTTCCGGTGGTTGAGCTTCACCAATATTAACCGTTATGACGTTGATGCCAGTTTTATAAGAGTCAAGAATTTCTTGTATAATGGTTTTAGTCTCACTAGCAATAACTGCGCGGCCTTCGGTAATGATTAAGTCCATGTCATTATTACCGACCACTTCACGGATTGATGATTCAGCAGCCTGCTCCAGCGTCATTTCAGGACCACGAACTTGAAACGCATAGTCTTGAGCATTCTTAATGTTGTACTGAACCTCAAGGCTCATTACCACGATGTTTTCATCGCGGGTCAACATTTTAGAGTCTTTTCTGGCAGTTCGTATTTCAGAAACGTTCACTAGTTCAACATCTTCTATGGGATAAGGAAGATGCCAATGTGGTCCCGATTGACTCACTCTAGTTTTTGCACCAAAGCGTGTCTCTACACCACGCCAACCTTCGTCAACGATGTAAATACCGGTAAGCCCCCAAACGATAAGCATCGCAATAACGACAAAGCTTATCAACTTAGTGATATTACCAGGGGTAGCAGGAGGGGTAGTGCCGTTATTATTGCCACCCTTTCCACTGTTTCCACCCAACAATCCGTCAAATTTCTTTTTCAAATTGTTAAGTAGCTCATCAAGATCGGGCGGGCCATCGTTATTATTACGCTGCCCCCATGGATCTTTGTCTTTACCCGGTTCATTCCAGGGCATAAATATTCTCCGTTATTAGATAACTTAATTAATAGGTGATCTTTTGGTTATAAGCACTCAATAGAGTACAAATTGTAATAGCTATCATGCAACGCCTGCAAGCGTATCTAGCCTTTTGGTGAAACGTTCTTTAGCCACACCATACTTTCTGGTTAATCGTTTAAGAAGTGTGGGTGAAAGGCGAAGTTTCAAGGCAATATCTCCATTGTCTTCATAAACTTCTTCTTCAATGGCGCCTTGCTCATATAAGAGCGCGCGAATCTGTCCTTCATTCGCGACCAGCAATAATGCATAACTCGCTGTCTCGGAGAAAAATCGCTCTTTCAGTACATCAAGTAAACCATCAATGCCGATATTTTTCTGGGCAGACACCCAAACTCTCCACTGATTACCCTCTTCATCGACATCGACTCTGGGCTGAAAATCAGGTAAATCAATTTTATTATAAACCACCAATTGTGGTGTTTCACTGGCATCAATCTCGGCCAGCACCTGATTCACTGCGAACATTTTTTCCTGACGGTCATCGTCCGCACAGTCCACCACATGGAGTATTAAGTCAGCCTCACGTGTTTCAATTAAAGTGGCTCTAAATGCTGCGACCAAGTCGTGAGGGAGATGACGAATAAAGCCAACTGTGTCGGCTAGAATAACTGATGACTGGTCATCTA
>JBLHID010000073.1:0-14346 GCA_047615545.1 Polaribacter sp. | reverse complement strand
TCAGAAGTGAAACGAAACTGCGCCGATGATAGTGTGGGAGTTCCCATGTGAAAGTAGGTCATTGCCAGGCATTAATACCCTAAATACCCAGCTCTTTGAGTTGGGTATTTTTTTGCCTGTAATTTGACGAGGTAGTTAATTCATACTGGGAGTTGTCGATGACCGCTGTCATCGAATAAGTAAAAGCGTTGTAATTTGAATAATAGCGGGCCATTTAATATAGTCGGTTATTGCTCGGTATTAACACCAGAAACTCCGTTGTCCTAAAATATAGGGGTTTTTATGTATGCAATATTTAGTTACTGCACTATCCTTTCTTGTACTGACTATTTTCGAGTGAATGCCTAAGTGATCGATCAACCGTCTAGAGTGCTACTGTTGTATTGATCTCTGTAATGTTTCAGGTAAGTGATCGCTATATTTTGGACTTTAGGTTTTATGAAGATAGATTTACAGAAAATTAAATTAAGGGGCATTAGGAGTTCCAACTTCTACCTACTAGCTATTGTTATCATAATGGGCTCGAGTTTCCCTGTGATGTCTGGTGAAATCAAAATACGTGCTCTGACGTCATCTTTTCCGCCTTTGCAAATGCTAAAGAATGGTCAGCCTGTCGGCTATGCGGTAAACACTATTAAAGCGTTGGTCCAGAAAATCAACCTACAGGATCAGGAATTAATTACACTAGACTTTGAATTTTTGCCTTGGAAGCGTGGCTTAAGAATAGCCACATCGGATCTGCCCAATATACTTTTCTTTTCGCTTTCTAGAAGTTCTCCTAGAGAGGATCAATTTCGCTGGGTTGGCCAGATTTCGCGTTACGATAGTCATCTCTATACTTTGGATGAAAAGTTATTAAAGACTGAAACCACGTTGGACGCAATACGTCTAAGTCAACGGGTAATTGGGGTGCAGGATGGGTCAAGCGCAGAGGAGTATCTTCTATCATTAAGTTTTATCAAAGGTACCGATTACATCACCTTTGCTGACTACCATGAAGGAATTCGGATGTTATATCGTCACCGCCTTGATTATATTCCGATGACGAGCTTTCTGGCTCGTGGCAATGTTTGTGGTGAGAAATTAGACCCCGACTTACTGATTAAGAGCATTCGTCTTGATAAGGTTTCTCAGCCGCTATGGGTGGTTTTTAGCAAAGCTACATCCCCTGATCTCGTTCAACGTTTTTCTGAGGCACTCGCCTATTTTAATGAAAGTAGTGAGTATAAAAGGAATATACAATTACAGACCAATATTTGGACTGATCATGTTTGTGAAAAAGAAAACATATAGTTAGATGGGTGACGTAAATATAAATACGGGTTCTGTCAAACCGGCAGCTGCTTTCCGTTCTATATCATCTCACCTCGTAGTCTATTTATCGATTGTTTTATTATTCGCCAATTTGTTAACCTTTGGCGTAGTGAGTTATCTTCAGTCGGTGGCCTCAAATGCACATTTAGATAAAACCTTCGAGCAAATTTCGTTACATCTTACAAACAGCCTCTCGGTACCACTCTGGCAGCTCGATAGGTCATCAGTCAGCCATATTTGTGACTCCTTGCAACTTGCTGACTCAATTGCCGCAGTGCATATTTATGACGATGTGGGGAACCAATTTTGTAGTTTTATCCACCCACTTCTTGACAATGGATTGCTAACACGACAGTCCCTAGTTCTGTATAACGAGCAGGTTGTCGGGAGGGTAAATATCTCCCTTGCACCTGATTTTTTCGATAGTCAGTTTAAAATGATGAATCAGGTCGTCGGCGTGTTTATTCTTGTTAATTTGGTTTTTACTATTATTTTTACCAAGTTAATGATGAAACGGGTGATGCAGGTACCTTTAGATGAGTTGAAAAATCTGACTAAACATTACTCAAAAGTGTTTACAGAAAAGGCAGCCCCAAAAACTCAAATGTTAACCTATAAGGAATTTGCTGATGTTGAGCCTATATTAAGGATCATGGGGACTGAGATTAGTCGTCATGCCCACGACCTTGTCCAGAGTGAGCAAGAGCAAAAGATGGCTAACGAAGCCAAGTTTTTGGCTGAATCAGCCAACCAGGCGAAGTCTGAGTTTATAGCGAATATGAGTCATGAAATACGTACCCCAATGAATGCAATCATGGGAATGACGCAGTTAGCCGTAAATACAAATTTAAATGCTAAACAGCGAAGTTACCTCAATATTATTCAATTTTCATCACGCTCGTTGCTTCGGTTACTAGACGATACATTGGACTTTTCGAAGATTGAAGCGGGCCTACTTAATATAGAGAAAATACCATTTTCGCTTTGTAGTGTTCTTGAAAATTTAGACGTATTAATCTGTGCTAGTAATGCGAACCCGGAATTGGATTTCTTAGTCAAAATTGAGGCTGATGTCCCCGATGCTTTGTTAGGGGACTCGTTTCGTTTGGGGCAAATACTTCTTAATTTGTGTAACAACGCGACTAAGTTTACGCCATCAGGGGAGGTGGCAGTATGTGTCAAGGCCCTCGAGAGGAATGAATCAACTGTTGAACTCGACTTTAGCGTTAAAGATACTGGTATTGGCTTGGATATAAGCCAGCAAAGTTCAATATTTGACAAGTTTACCCAGGCTGATTCGTCCACCACGAGACTCTATGGAGGGACTGGTTTAGGTCTAGCGATATGTAAACAATTAGTAAATTTGATGGGTGGGAGTATAGGTGTTATGAGTCAATTAGGGTCTGGCTCATGTTTTTCATTTCGTCTGAAATTTGCCTTGGATCACAGCCTAGCAGAAAAGAAGGTTATCTCTGCCCACGAGGTTATGAAATTGAGTGAAAGGGGAACCCAGTCTCAGTCACCATATTTGAGTAAAATTAAAGGCGCTAAAATTCTTTTAGTCGAAGATAAGGAAATCAACCTTTTATTAATGCAAGAGGTGCTTGCTAATATGCTAGTTGACGTCAGTGTAGCAGTTAATGGAGCAGAGGCCGTAAAGATGGCACAGCAACAACAGTTTGACTGTATTCTAATGGACTGCCAAATGCCCGTGATGGATGGTTACCAGGCTACACGTAAGATTCGACAAATTTATTCTTATCGTCAAGTACCGATAATTGCGTTGACTGCGGATGCACAGGACGATAGCCAAGAACGAAGCTTAAATGCTGGAATGAATGGTCACATGACGAAGCCGATTGAGTTTGAGGTCTTATATTCAACGCTCGCACAATGGCTAGTCGAAACGAACTAAGTACATAATGTTTATGTCATTAACCCGGAAGCGTTTTTAAGTGCTAATATCAGATCAGAAGTAAAAAAATATCTCGATGAACGGCTAGACACTAAAAGGTGCGCTAAGCCAGATTAGCCTATGCCAGCCAGCACGATGAATAACAATAGAACGGCTTTACTGTAATTTTGAATAAGTTCAGCGACCGAAATCATAATGGTGGCGTTAAATTCACCCGACGACTTGTGTTTTTGCTTGGTGATTGACATTAGTGCTGCAGGGAATAGGGTGAAAGCGAGAATGAAGGCAATCGAAATACCAATCACTATAAAACACGGATAAGCCCGTCACCGAAATAATGTTTGTGGCTGGGTTTCAAACAAAAAATTCCTTAAGCTATAGGCGAGAAAAAATCGTGACAGTCGTCTCAATTAATTTATAAAGATGCCCTTAACCAATACTAAGTCCGGCTAATTAACGCTATCTTTGGTGTTGGTCAAATCACCCAGTCTCGACAAAATATCCACTCCTTGTTGGTTCCAAAAATGTAGTAGGTCGATGAATACCCAGTTTTCACTGAGCTTGTTTCCTTCGCGGCGATATATATCGATCACACGCATATCCCCCGGCTTTCCTGTTGCCGGCATGCCCATAAATCCACCGGTTGGCGTTAGGGTTAAATTTGGCCATCCGAAGAATCCACCAAATTTCCCTTCTGCCAATTTACACAGGTGACCATTAAATTTACGGTCACTAAAGCCCGCTCGAAAAGGCCCCGAGTGCTGTTCTGCATAGCGTTCAATGGTATAGGTAGACCCTATGCCAGCAGGCCCCCACCAAATCATGTCTTCATTCCAACTGCGACGAAGCTCTTCAACCAGTGTCATTTCCTGACCACTGTTCCAGGTTCTGATGTCTTGCACCATAAAGTTGATCGCAGATAGCGTTTTATACCCTTCATTTCCACTCTGCTGGTCAAACAATAGACCATCGTGTGCCGTTGGACCCGGTTGCACTAGGTGGGCAGCGGTTTGAACTGGAAAGGGTTGTAGCCCAGCTTGCATCATAAAATGAGGGATATCAACAAACATGGCTGTTTCAGATATTTTGCCATTTTCGACTTTGTTGAATTCGCAGTACCGTAAAAAAGCCATTTTGTTGGTTGGAGGAATATTTTGCCATGGGCGGTCAAATAACCCCATCAAATGGCCCATGGAAATTACCCACGTCGAATTAGAATTATCGATTTCATTATTACCCGCAATAAATATATCCATTCGACGTTGCAGGTGGCTCAGTGACTGTCGAAGTGGCTGCCAAAAAAGCTCTGACATTGATTCGGCACTATTTTGTTCATTGAAAGGATGGGACCCACGCCAGATATAATTATCTGCCAGGTGGTCTTTTAACACCTTTGTGATTGCATTCGGATCACTATTATCAAGTTGTTGATAAAAATCGAGAATCAGTTTTTTTTCAGATTGATAGTTCATCATTTTAAATATGTCATTGGCGAGGAGAAGGTTTAACCTTTAACGGCACCCGCGGTTAATCCACTCACAATTTGTCGTTGAAAGACCATCACTAATAAAAATAATGGTGCTGTTGCAGATACCACTGCGGCAACGGCAAACATAACGTTACCTTCTGTTTGGGTTGTACCCAGGAAACTGGCAATCTTTGGCACCATTGTCTGGTTTTCCTTTGATAGTAACATTGCTGTAACAGCAAAATCATTGTACGCCAGAAGAAATGAAAAAAGACTGGTAGTGATGACGCCGGGCCACATGATGGGGATGATGACCCGTCTAAAGGCCTGGAACTGAGTGCAACCATCAACTCTTGCGCTTTCATCCAACTCTTTTGGAATTTTTTGGAAGAATGAATGCAGCATCCAAAGTGTGAAGGGTTGATTTATCGAAACAAGGACGATGATAGTGGTTGGTAAGGTACCCCAGATATTCCATTCGAAAAAGGGTAACAAGTAACCTGAAACCAGAGTGATCGGTGGCATAGCCCTGAAAATAAGAGCCGTGATTAATATCCAGTAAACATATCGAAAGCCAGATCGAGAAAGCGCATAGCCGCCTAAGGTGCCAATCGTTAAAGATATGCAGACCACGCTAATGCACACAATAAAGGTGTTGATAACTGAATCCAGAAACTGCTCTTTGACCCATGCACCTTCATAGCCAGCACCGGTAAAAGGTGATCCGTAGAATTCAATAGTTCGCTCGCCAGTGAGCGCATTGGTCCAGTTTGCGATTGAGAAGAAATCAAGTTCTACTTTGAATGACCCCCACAATGTCCATATGAATGGAAATGCAGCCATGATGAGCCAAAGGGCGACGAAGCTATAAGTCAGGCACCTTAATAAAACGGGCTGTTTAAAAGCGTTAGCACTCATTTATCGATACTCATTTATTCGTTTGGTTAAAATCGCGCCAGGTACGAACTAAAACCGGCAGTAGAAGTATCGAAACACCAATCACGGTTAGCACTGAAGTCGTTGCCGCCGACGACAGCAATCGTGTTTCACCACCCAGGTCATTAAAAATAATCCAGGATAAGGATGTTGCATGCGCCTCGGCGTTGAAGCCGACAATGGGTTCAAATACTCGAAAATTATCCATCAACTGCATTAATGCAACAAAAGTCACTAGCGGCATCAGGTGTGGAATCACGATATATCTAATTTGTTGCCAACGAGTGGCGCCATCGATCATCGACGACTCCAGCGTGTCTTGAGGTAAGGTTTGTAACCCCGCGTAGAACACGAGAAATGAAAAAGGTGCCGCATGCCAAACGCCATATACCAGCAGCATAAACCAGGTCAGGGTTGTTGATGCTTTCAGGGATAAGTCCGGGTCGTCAAACAACCATTGCAGGGCTGTGCCCAGGATGCCGCGCGAGTCGATCATCCAAAATAATATGAGAGAGCCAATAAGTGGCGTGATGATCATCGGCAGCAGCGAGAAGAATATCACCAGGCCCTTCAAGTGCCTGTGCAGCGAATTAACAGCGACAGCGATGGTTAGTCCGAGAATCAGCATTAACGGCGTTACCAGAAAGGTGTAGGTTAATGTGAACGATAGTGCACGATAGAGTGGCAAATTTTGCATAGTAGACAAGAAGTCACCGATGCTGTCGGTTGTAGCCCAAGCCTCACTGACTTCTTGTATCGCCAGATGGCCTCGATCGAAGTATATTTCAAGGCCTGAAAATTGCCCCAGCGGGTTTTCCTCACGTAAGGCATTGGTCGCTTCCTGGTCGATCATGGTTGCCATTTTGCAGCCAAACGGACCGCAGTTTTCTACCGTAATGAAAACCTGGTCATGCGGTGTAAATAGGGATTGAATAACGACAGAAACAATCGGCAAGGCTATGAACAACAACATCGCAGTGGCTGTTGGCAGGATGAACCAGAAGAACGTCTTATGCTTCATATTGCATTAGAATCAAAAAATTAGAATTGTAGAGAATAAAGTTAGCTGGACGGGATATGCCCCGCCCAGCATGTCTATACTAAAAGCTATAGATAGCCTTTCTCTTTGGCTGCTGCGGTATAGGCCGCTTCGGCGTCTGATAGCGTTTTAGCAGCGCTTTCTTTGCCAAGCATGAAGTCAGCTAGTTCCGCACCCAATGCAGAATGCAGTAGGCCTTGGAATGGCAGCATTGGGTAAGGTACTGAGTTCATCTGAGCCGCTGCAAATACACCTTTAGCATCAGGGGTTGGCTTATAGCCATCAATCAGCCATACCGCTTGCGGTGATGTTGTTTCATTCAGCATTTTGGGACTAACGCCGTTCATCATTGCGAGGAAGGTAGCTTCTGCATCTGCATCAGATGCATTTTTTGCAATCGTCCAGCCATCCCACCAAAGAGTTGTCGCTGGAATGTTACCGCCACCCACCGTCATAGGGCCTGCAATGTCAGTATTCTCGGAAACTTCCTTTGGTGTACCTTCAGTTTCTTTTAGCGGCACAACCCGTGATCCCCACATGTTCATCAGTGCAACATTACCCGCTCGCCATTCAGCAGAAGTCGCATTTGAATCGTGCGTCAGGTAATCCGGACTCATGTATTCAGATAGTGCCTTCAACATATTAAGCGTATCGATACCCGCCTGGTTATTGATGTCAGCAATTGAAGTGCCAGGTTTGAAGAACTCACCACCGAAACCGATGTACATATTGTTGAATTCCTGTGCTAAGTTCCAGCCCGCTTTATATGCGCCACCTAATGGGTTTTTCATGATGCCTTTATCACGAATAATTTTCGCAGCACTAAGCATTTCTTCATAAGTTTTAGGTGGTTCTACACCGATCTTCTTCAGAATATCTTTACGGTAAACTAGGTGTTGCGCGTTAGCCATGAATGCAACCGCCATGACCTTGCCGTCAATCGTAATCAGTTGATTCTTTTTCAGGTCTTTACCATGTTTAGCAACTAGGTCATCAATCGGACGAACTAAGTCTTCATTCATTAGAGCAACAATTGAAGAGTTGGCAACAATGGCACTGGTATATTCAGGGGGCTTGCCACTCATGCCGGCGACGTTGATTTTTTGATGATCTGCAGTCAAATTCGATTTAACCTCGATACCATTACCAGCACACTCAGCCGCAGCCGCAGCGACACTCAAAATTGCAGGAAACTCGTTCCCAACAACATTAACTCTTCCTTTCTCAATACCACAGCCAGCGAATACCGCTGATGATGACAGCGCAAGCATTGTCACTGACATGGCAATTTTTTTAGATATCCCCATTTTATTTCACCTCATTTCTTTTGGTTTGTTGATTGGAATCGCTGATGACTTACCCTCAAGCCTTACAGGCGGATCAGGAAAACGCCTATGATTTTCATAGAATAACGCTTTCGATGGTAATTTTGCATACGAATGCATAAAATGTCAATATTAGCTCGCTAATTAAATGAAGTTTGTATAAATTGGCTATATGTAGTTGGATTAAGAGCAAAATAGTAAATTGCATTCGTATGCGAAAATATATTGAAAATCGTTCAACAGCGTGTTTTCATAATCCGTAATTTAATTTGTTAACAAAGTGTAGGGGCAAGCCATGGCAGAGATTCAACTAAGACACATCTCGAAGCGCTGGGGAGATTTTGTCGGGGTTGAAGACTTCAATTTGACCATCAAAGATCGTGAATTCCTGGTTCTACTAGGTCCTTCTGGTTGTGGGAAAACCACCACCATGCGCATGATCGCTGGGCTTGAAGATGTCACCGAAGGTGAAATCTCGATTGATGGCAAGGTAGTCAACGACCTCGAACCAAAGGATCGAGATGTTGCGATGGTGTTTCAATCATACGCTTTGTATCCGAATATGAACGTCTATGAGAATATTCGATTCCCGCTCAAAGTACGCAAAATCGATCCTGCACTGCATGACGAAAAAGTAAAGCGCGCATCAGCGATGGTAGAGCTAGACGAGTTTTTGCACAGAAAGCCAGCAGAATTATCCGGCGGTCAACGGCAACGAGTTGCGCTTGCACGCGCCATTGTGCGCGAGCCAAATGTTTTCCTGATGGACGAGCCTTTATCAAACCTTGATGCGAAACTGCGCGTGTCCACCCGAGCACAAATTAAAAACCTCAGCCACGAATTAGCGGTGACGACTATCTATGTCACCCACGATCAAATCGAAGCCATGACGCTGGCAGATCGCGTTGTCGTCATGAACAAGGGCATCGTGCAGCAGGTGGGCTCGCCTACCAATATATACGACAGTCCAGCCAACACATTTGTCGCCAGCTTCATTGGGTCACCAGCAATGAATCTAATTGATGGCGAACTATCGAAAGGTGTATTCACAAGTAAAAATGTCGAGATCCCAGGGTTTTCTGCGCCTGATGGGCCAGTTACTCTGGGTTTTCGAGCGGAGGATGCTGGTGTAGAAAATGGTCAGAAAGGTATTACTGCACCGGTGTACACCCTAGAACTGTTAGGCGATGCAACAATGATTTCAGTACGAATCAATGGTGTGCTTGTGTCGGTAAAAGCCGACAAGTTATTCCGTATCGAAATAGGGCAAACGATCAATATAGCGATCACCCATGAACAGTGCCAACTGTTCGATGCTAAAACAGGCTGGCGTATGAAGCCAGATCTAGAATGAAGAGAGGCCTAGAATGAAGGGGGATTTGGAATGAAAGGATCGCGTCCCGAACAGGCGATACTGAGCCGAGATACTGACCTCACGAAAACCGACGAGACACGTCATGTGATCGAGAACATGGTTGATGGTTTGAACGACCACCGAATTGCTGATATAGGCGAGTTCTTTACTGAAAGTTTTAAGTGGATGGGCAATTTTGGCTGTGGCACCAAAACTGGCCTGAATGAATTTCAGGACAACTGGCAAAAGCCCTTTCAGGCGGCATTTTCAGACAAAGTGTGCATCGACGAAGCTCGACTATATATGGGCGAGTGGGCGGCAGCATTTGGTCGTCAGGAAGCCATTCACAGCGGCGAATTCATGGGTATTGCACCGACCGGAAAACGCATTGAAATCCGCTACATGGATTTTTGGAAAGTGGTCGATGGCAAGATAGACAACAACTGGGTAACCGTCGACTTCCCGCATATATTATCCCAGCTAGGCAAAGACATTTTTAATGGCGAAGGCTGGGAAAGCTATGATAGAAAAGAGCGCGCCGCAGCAGGCGAAGACAATCAAGAATCAAACCGAGATTTGACATGACGATAGAGTATTTGAAACGCGGTAAAAACCAGACACAGCGAACAGCGGATGACGAAAAGGTTCAGCAGGTTGTCTCTTCGACGCTGAAGCAAATAGAAGAACGAGGCGATGCCGCCGTTCGTGAATTAAGCGAAAAATTCGATGGCTATTCACCAGAATCATTTCGGCTGAGCGAATCAGAAATACAAGCACTCATCAGCCAAGTACCCGACAGCGACCTCGCTGACATTAAATACGCGCAAACCCAGGTTCGCAACTTTGCTCAGGCACAACGAGACTCTATGCTCGATATTGAGCATGAGACATTGCCGGGCGTTATTCTGGGGCATAAAAACATTCCCGTTCAATCCGTAGGCTGCTACATTCCGGGCGGAAAATTCCCAATGGTTGCCTCCGCGCACATGTCGGTCGCGACCGCATCTGTTGCCGGCGTACCGCGAATCATCGCTGCTACACCTCCGTTTAATGGTGTGCCGAATCCAGCCGTTATCGCTGCCATGCATCTCGGTGGCGCCCACGAAATTTACGTACTTGGCGGCATTCAGGCTGTTGGTGCGATGGCTATTGGTACCGAAACCATCGCCCCAGTTCACATGTTGGTTGGCCCAGGTAATGCATTCGTAGCTGAAGCGAAACGTCAACTCTATGGCCGTGTCGGCATCGACCTTTTCGCCGGACCGACCGAAACACTGGTCGTGGCTGACGATACTGTTGACGGCACGCTCTGTGCCACCGACCTGTTAGGTCAGGCTGAGCACGGTTACAATTCGCCGGCAGTGTTGATTACCAACTCACGCAAACTGGCAGATAACACTCTGTCCGAAATAGACCGTTTGTTGAAAATATTACCAACCGCTGATACTGCATCGGTTAGCTGGCGTGACTATGGTGAAATTGTGTTATGTAGCAACCACGATGAAATGCTCGAAGTCGCCAACGACATCGCATTCGAACATGTACAGATAATGACCGACCGTGACGACTGGTATTTTGAAAACATGCATTCCTATGGCGCGCTATTTTTAGGCCCCAGAACCAACGTATCCAACGGTGACAAAGTCATCGGTACCAATCATACCCTGCCAACCAGTAAGGCCGCGCGTTACACCGGCGGGTTATGGGTCGGTAAGTTCCTCAAAACCCACAGCTATCAAAAAATCACCACTGACGAAGCGGCTGCAAGCATGGCTAAATATTGTTCTCGTCTTTGTTTGCTCGAAGGTTTTGTCGGTCATGCCGAGCAAGCTAACGAAAGAGTACGTCGTTATGGCAACGAAGATGTACCTTATGGTGGTGCTGCAAAATAAATGATGACGGCTAGCGCATCTGCAAAAACCATTCTGGAACCAGTCAGGCACGCGCTTTATGACTATGCAGAAGACTCTGTTAAGGCTGCATTGAACAAAGCGTTTACGAGCGATGCGTTGATTCAGTTGTCACACCCATTTGGCACTTTATCGGGGCCAGAGGCGTTGTACGAAATCGCATACAAACCACTGCAAGCATCCATCCCCGATGTCGAAAGACGCGACCATATTGTTATTTCGGGCTCATCACATAGTAATGAGGAATGGGTAGCCTGTTGCGGTTATTACAGTGGCACATTCAACGCACCATGGTTGGACATTCCGCCGACTGGTCATCTGGTCACGATGCGGTTCCATGAATTTTACAAAGTAGTCGATGGCCAAATAACTCAAATGCAGGCTGTGTGGGACATTGTAGAAGTTATGCATCAGGCTAATGCCTGGCCGCTCGCGCCCTCGCTTGGTAAAGAATGGCAGGTGCCCGGGCCTGCAACACTCGATGGGGTTTGCAACGATTCAGGTGATCCAAAAATGGGTTTGGCCAGTCGGCAGCACATAGTCGACATGCTAACTGCTCTACTTCGCCACCCGGCAGAAGGCGGCCCCGAAGTCATGCAGTTAGAAAAGTTCTGGCATCCCAAAATGAACTGGTATGGCCCGTCGGGCATTGGTACCGCAAGAGGTATTAACGGTTTTCGAAACTGGCACCAGATTCCATTTCTAAACGCTATGCCCGACCGGGGAAGTGATCCCGATGGCACCGAGTTTCATTTTATTGGCGAAAGAAATTACGCCGCCGTCACCGGCTGGCCTAACATGATCCAGACACTGAGCGATGGCGGTTGGTTGGGTATTGCGCCAAACGGCAGGAAAATCAGCTTACGCAGTCTCGACTTTTGGCGTATCGAAAATGGATTGATCCGTGAAAACTGGGTATTGATTGATATGCTCGATATTTACCGCCAGTTGGGCATCGATGTTTTCTCTCGTTTACGTGAGTTCAACAAAGCCCGATCATACCGCTTTTATTCGACAGATAACGCATCGTGAATTTACCTCGTACACCATCCATGCGGTTAGACAACCGAACAGCATTGGTCGCCGGCGCTTCGTCTGGTATCGGTTTGGCCTGTGCCGTGGCACTGGCAGAAGCAGGTGCAGATGTCGTGCTCGCTGCCAGAAATACAACAGCATTGAACGATGTTAAACAGGCAATAGTAGACCTCGGTTTTAGTGCGAGCGTGATGATGCTCGATATCACCCAGCTAGAGCAAACCCAAAAAACAATCGCCGACCATGGTCCATTCGACATTCTGGTCAATAGCGCCGGACTCGCCAGACACAGCATGTCACTCGAAACTGAAATCGATGACTTCGATGCCGTCACTAACCTGAACCTTCGTGGTGCTTATTTCCTAACCCAAGCGGTGGCAAAAGGTTTGATTGCTGCTGGAAAACAGGGATCATTAATCAACATTTCGTCACAAATGGCCAAGGTGGGTGGTATCGAGAGAGCCGTTTATGCGGCCACCAAACACGCGGTCGAAGGTTTCACCAAGTCGATGGCGATCGAATGGGGTAAGCAGGGCATCCGCGTCAATACTATTTGTCCGACCTTCATCAGAACGCCACTCACGCAGAGTACATTCGACAATCCCGAGCGCCTTCAGTGGATCGAAGAAAAGATAAAACTGGGTCGAGTCGGTGAAGTCGAGGACATTATGGGTGCCGTTGTTTTCCTAGCATCGGATGCTGCCACAATGATCACCGGATCGGCATTAATGATTGACGGTGGCTGGACGGCAGACTAATGACTTTCGAAAAAATCACAGCGCGACAGGTTGCTAAACGAGCAGGCGTCAGTCAATCGGCAGTATCAAGAGTTTTCACCCCCGGGGCGTCAGCCTCGAAAAAAACTGCGGAGAAAGTGCGACAGGCCGCGACAGAGCTGGGCTATCGTCCCAATGTACTAGCGCGTTCGCTGATCACTGGAAAATCGCGAATTATTGGTCTTGTTGTTGCCTATCTGGAGAATAATTTTTACCCTGAAGCACTAGAGTTACTGTCTAACGCATTGCAACAAAAGGGTTATCACGTCCTGATGTTTATGGCTTCGCAGAACAGCGATGACGTCAGTAGCGTGGTAGATGAAATCCTCGACTACCAGGTCGATGGCATCGTCGTAGCCTCGGTCGCTATGACCTCAAACCTCGCTGCGCGCTGTCAGTCAGCTGGTATTCCTGTTGTCCTATTCAACAGAACACAGGATGACGAGCGCATGTCGTCGGTAACATCTGATAATAAGCTAGGTGGAAGAAAGGTCGCCCGATTCCTACTCGAAAGTGGGCACTCACGCATAGGCTTCATCGCTGGTTGGGAAGGGGCATCGACCCAACGTGACCGCGAAAGCGGGTTTGTAACTGAACTTGAATCGCAGGGTCATTCACTGTTTTCCCGTGAAGTTGGAAACTTCGATACCGATAGCGCGCGCGAAGCCGCCCGAAAAATGTTTGGGGCAGTGCAGATACCCGATGCGGTTTTTGTCGCCAATGACCATATGGCTTTTGCAGTCATGGATGTATTGCGTTTTGAACTCGGGCTAAAAATTCCGCAGGATGTCTCGGTGGTCGGCTATGACGATGTGCCATTAGCCTCTTGGCCAGCCTATGACCTAACCACAGTGCGTCAACCCGCCAATCGCATGGTGCGCGAAACCGTTTCGATTTTATTGTCATGTATCGAAAATCAAGATCCAACAATCTGTCGATCGATTATCGACGGCCCTTTAATACTGCGTGGCTCCTCAAAACCAACAGAGAAATAATAGGTAAATAAATGCAAAATTTTGATCCGAAATTTAAGGACTTCCCCGATTATATATTGGGTATTACCAAAGAGATTTGGGAAGAGAGAAGCCTCGCTACACTGCATGATTATTACGCGAAAGATATTATTGTTCGCACCGCTGGTTCGTTGGTGGTGGGTAATGAATCAGTTATCTCCGCAACAGCATCGACATTAGCGACCTATCCCGACCGCACATTACTCGGCGAAGACGTCATCTGGTCCGGCACACCTGAGCAGGGTATGCTCTCGTCACACC
>JBLHID010000072.1:0-14362 GCA_047615545.1 Polaribacter sp. | reverse complement strand
CCATGAGTAATGCAGAGTTGATCAAATAGGTCAGTAGAACTGTATCGACTAGGTGTTGCCAGACATCGCCAATGGGTAGAAAAATATAACCGGCGATAGTGAAGATAGGAATCGAAAATATCAATGCAGTAAGCACAATACCTGGCTGCCAACAGCGATCAAACCATGACAAATCATGAGAGCCTGAGCTTGCTGGAGATAAAGGAGTAGAGTTCGATTCAGTCATTACTGAGTCATCATTACGGCATCTTCATTGCTAAAGAGCGACGGTTATTGCTAAAACGCAAAAAGGCTACGGATAATAATCCGCAGCCTGATAGGTTGCAATGGCTTGATTAACCATCACCATTAAAAATTGCCTTAAACTGGCAATATAATTACTTCCAACCTGCCCTATCCATTGTTTTGACTGCATCAGAATTAAACTCACCCAAATTGGACAGGTTAAGCGTATCTGATTTAAAGTTGCCCCACTTAGCGACGAGGCCACTCACCTTTGCAGTTTGACTCACTGGATATTCGTAGTTCACGTCCGCATACCAACTCTGGGCCTCATCACCCACTAAATATTCTAGCAGCTTAACCGCATTTTCTTTGTTTTTAGAATACTTAACGATACCTGCACCACTCACATTCACATGCACACCCCGGTCAGATTGATTGGGCCAGAACACGCCCATTTTGTTAGCAGCGGCGACTTGTCCATCATCCTTTTTACTTGATAACATTTTGCCATAGTAATAAGTATTCGCGATAGCCAAATCACACTGCCCTGCTGCTGCTGCCTTGATTTGATCCCTATCACCACCTTTAGGGTCACGCGCAAAATTGCCAACTAAAGCACTAACCCACTTCTCAGTTTCAGCTTGACCATTCATTGCAATCATAGAGGCAACCAGTGACTGATTATAAATATTGCCAGAACCTCGGATACAAATACGTTTCTGCCATTTTGAATTGGCAAGATCTTCATAAGTAGAGAGCTCTTCGGGCTTAACCCTATCTTTGGCATAAAAAATTACGCGTGCGCGTTGAGACAATCCAATCCAAAGCTTATCGCTATCGCGCAGATGGGCAGGCACTGCCTTTTCGATGGTACTATTGTTGATGGGTTGCAACAGGTTAGCTTCCTTAGCGCGATGCAAACGACCCGCATCGACCGTAATGAAAACATCCGCTGGGGTATTACGGCCTTCGTTAATCATACGCGTTAGTAACTTATCTGCCTTGGCCGTAATTAAATTGGTTTTGATACCCGTTTCGGCGCTAAACTTGTCCAGCAGCGGCTTAATCAAAGCCTCTTTACGAGCAGAATAAACATTAACCTCATTGGCTAATGCACTAGTAGATAAAACAACAGCCAATACACTGGCCATCAATGGGATTTTGATTTTGTACATTTTCAGAAAAGCTCGCTCTAGGTAAATGGTGACTAGTAATAAGTAATAAGTAATAAGGTTTGGATCAAATTGATCGTAAGAAATAAAGTTACATGCTGATGAAAGGAATTACATGACGCTAATTCCAGCAACAGGAGCATTCTAGTAAAATTTAATGCGAATGTAAATGATAATATTTCTCATTAACAATTGAGAGGCGCATTAATGTCAACACACGTTTCACCATTGCTCAAAGATGATCAATATGCCTGGACGCAATTACAGACATTGCTTCAGGCACAAGATGGTTCGTTCGAACCTCATTTCGGCAACGATATTCAACGTCTGGCTATCTCTAGCACCTACGCACTGAATCAACTCTGTCGTACCCCTGCCCTATTAGACAACCTTCATCGACTAAAACAGTTCAATCTTGACCAGCTTGGGCTCTCTGAAGCGTGTGACCAGGTGCAGGAGATCGCGAGCACCCAAAAGATTCTACGCCAACATCGTCATGCCAAATTGATCGAAATCATTTATCTCGATGTCATCAACAGCATTCCTCTGAAGCTCGTGTTATGCCATCTTAGCGACTTAGCCGACCAACTAATTCGTTGTGCCCTGAATGCAGCCGAGAGACACCTAGTCGCAAAACATGGCCAACCGGTTGATCCTGATGGCAACCCAATAACACTCAACATCATTGCGATGGGAAAACTGGGTGGGCGAGAACTGAATTTCTCTTCTGATATCGATTTAATTTGCAGTTACGCAAATGAAGGTGACTTGGCAGGTTACGGTCACCTCGCCTACCAAGAGTTTTTTACGCGCGTCGTAAAACTGTTTACGAAACTATTGAACGAGACTACTGAAGATGGCTTTGTCTACCGTGTCGATCTCAGGCTCCGGCCCTGGGGCGACTCTGGCCCTGTCGTACTCCATCACATGGCGCTCGAACATTATTACCAACTACATGGCCGAGAGTGGGAGCAATATGCCATGGTTAAAGCCAGAATAATCACTGGTAGCGATAGTGACCAACAATTTATCCAGTCAACTCTAAAACCCTTCGTCTACCGCAAATATCATGATTATCGAGTTTTCGAAGGATTGGCGGGCCTAAAGGATCAAATCGACCGCCAGGCCAAGTCGAAAAACATGCGCGACAACATTAAGGTCGGCAACGGTGGCATTCGAGAGATTGAATTTTTCGTGCAAGCATTTCAAATATTAAAAGGTGGCCGCAATAATCGATTGCAAAGCCAACAGATTTTCACTTGTTTTGACATTTTGCAAACGCAAAACATTATTGCCTCAAAAACCATCGAGGAATTACGCGCTGCCTATGGTTTCTTGCGTCAGTTAGAAAACAAAATACAAATGATTGCCGACGAGCAGTCACATAGCTGCCCACAAAATGAGCTTATACAGCAGCGAATCGCCTACACCATGAATTTGGCAGACTGGCAATCAGTGCAAACAATGCTCGATCAACACAGAGCCAAAGTCAGCTACCACTTCACCGAGCTATTCAAACGCGAGGCTGGAACCGACAGTGACATCAGCATTTCAGATGCCTTCAGTGAAGAAAAAACAGATAACCAGCAAATTGAGTTACTAGAGTCTTATCACTTAAACCACACAGCGGAAATCAGTCAAAAACTCACGCAGTTTTTCACCTCAAAAGCTTGGGGGTTTATGTCCGCACGGGCGAAACAGCGGTTTTCGACCCTGCTGCCAGACCTTCTTAAGTCAATCAGTCAGTCAGCCAGCCAAACTAAAAACCACCTCATTTTGTTCGACAGACTGCTCAACCTGTTTTCATCAATCGCCGGTCGCAGCGTCTATTTCGAATTACTCCACCAGAACGGTCATTTGCTAGACAAGCTCGTTCACCTGTTCAATAGAAGCGAATGGATTGCCCAGGAAGTGGCGCAATACCCAATGTTACTGGAGTACCTAATTCAGCCAGATAACAACGAAGACAAGTTCGACCGAGAAAATATAGCAAAAAACTTGCAAATTCAACTTGATAACGTCGCAGGCGATACCGAACTGGAGTTAGATAATTTGCGCCTGTTTAAACGTGAGCAAACCATTGTCATCGCCATCGCCGAATTATCAGAGCAAATTACCCCCTTAGCTGTTAGCCAATATTTGACCGAGCTGGCCGAAGTGGTTCTACACGCCGTTTATCAATTGGCCAGTATTACCCTACAAAGCCAATATGGCCGACCACAGTGTGCTGTCGATGGTGTGACCCGAGAAGCTAATTTTGCGATTATTGGTTATGGCAAGCTGGGTGGCTACGAAATGCACTATCAGTCAGACCTAGATGTGATTTTTCTGCATGATTCAACGGGAGATAAGCAAATCACAAATGGCCAAAAGAGCATCGATAATGGCGTCTACTTCGCCCGACTCGCACAGAAAATAATATCAATGACTGGCATTTTGACTAGCGCTGGTAAGTTGTATGAAATCGACTCGAGACTGCGACCCGAAGGCGCCTCTGGATTATTAGTCACGTCTGATCACGCCTATCTTCAATATCAACTAAACAAAGCCTGGACCTGGGAACACCAGGCATTGGTCCGCGCCCGGCATGTCGGCGGTAGCCCAAGACTCAAATCAACCTTTCAAGAGATGCGTCATAGGATTCTTTCGATAGAACGTGATCCACTGAAATTAAAGCAAGACATCATCGACATGCGAGCCAAAATAAGCCATAACAAAGCCCCAAAAGAAGGCGACCATCGCAACTTGAAGTATTCCAAAGGCTGTATGGTCGATATTGAGTTCATGGTTCAATACTGGGCATTACTGCATGCAAATAAAGTTAGCTCCATTTCGGCATATTCTGATAATATTGGCCTTATAAATGAACTGTTTCGGTTAGACCTTATCTCCAGCCAACAATCTCAGCTGGTGGGTACCTATCAAACATACCACCGTTGGTTACATAGAACCGTACTACAAAATAATCCGGCTGAAATCGCTAGTGTAAAAATCGCTGCGGCAGTCGAACATGTTAACAATTGCTGGAACGAATGTTTCGGCTAAGAAGTCTGGAGTAAGTGCAATGTCAATGGCTGATCGTGATGGTCTAATCTGGTTTGATGGTAAAATGGTTCCCTGGCGAGAAGCCAACATACATGTATTAACGCACACGTTACACTACGGAATGGGCTGCTTTGAAGGTGTACGCGCCTATCATGCCGAGCAAGGTACCGCTATTTTTGCGCTCGAAGAACACACCCGACGCTTGTTCGATTCCTGCAAAATTTTGGGTATGAACATGCCGTACACGCCACAACAAATCAACCAAGCTCAAATTGCCGCCGTGCGTGATAACAACCTCGATAGCGCCTATATTCGACCTATGTGTTTCTATGGTTCCGAAGGCATGGGCTTACGTGCCGATAATTTAACCGTGCATTGCATTGTAGCCGCCTGGGAATGGGGCGCTTATCTTGGGAAGGAAGCGTTAGAAAAAGGTATTCGCGTCAAAACATCATCCTACACCCGGCATCACGTCAATATTGCTGCCACCAAAGCAAAAGCCAATGGACAGTACATCAACTCAATGATGGCATTAAGCGAAGCATTAAAAGATGGCTACGACGAAGCATTGCTACTCGATCCAGAAGGTTATGTTGCCGAAGGCAGTGGTGAAAATATCTTTGTCATCCGTGATGATGTCATCTACACACCGGAAGTCACCTCAGCCTTAAACGGTATCACCCGTAAAACCATATTCACCCTAGCACGAGATGCTGGATACCCAGTGGTCGAAAAAAGACTCACACGTGATGAAGTTTATATAGCCGACGAGGCATTCTTTACCGGTACTGCAGCCGAAGTAACCCCAATCAGTGAACTTGATAATCGTCCTATTGGATCTGGTACCAGAGGCCCAATCACAGAGCGATTACAAAAAGATTACTTTGATTTAGTACACGGCCGAAACGAAAAGCACCTCGACTTACTCACTTTCACGAACCCAGCTTAATTCAACCCAGAGAATACAATGGTCAACCCTGACACAGCAGCGAATCAAAGTAGCTACTCTCAATCAAACACAAAAACTGCTATCGAAGTAAAGGCGGGTGACCTACCCATCCATTGTCCTACCGAAGGCACAAGCCTGTGGAACTCACACCCTAGAGTTTATATTCCGGTCACGGAGAATGGCGGTGAAGCGAAATGTCCTTATTGCGGTACTTTGTTTAAGCTGTTGTAGGAAGATGACTGCGAAGTAACGTTGATATGCTTGATTGTTAAATAGTATCTATTAAGCACCTTCATCAACTACTGGGTCACGATACCCTGGAATTTGTGGGCTTTAAATAGCAGAGATTATTCCGTATTAAATACCTGTTCGTAGAAACATGTGACTTGTCGCTAACAACCATTTGTTCCAAATAGTCGATAGAAATGTCCGACGAAAAGTCTTTCTACGAATTTTAAATAATTTCCGTGCAATATTTTATTTGAGCCGTCGATTAAGGTAGTTTATTTGAGGTAGTAAAAAACATCATTTATTTTTCATAAGCATATTTTTGCATAACATGAAGTGATGCGCTGCTACCCATCCCAACATTTCTAACTCAACCAACATTTGGTCAATATCATCTCGCTGCTGCTCTAATGTAACGCGACGATGTACAATTTTTAATAGCATTGTGCCTAGCTGCTTTTTGTTACCACTCTTAGAATCGTACAGATTAAGCACTTCCTTTTTTAGCTCACAACATTACGCGGCAAGCAATCTTAGTCCTAGGAGCATTCAAATTTTACGATCAGGCATAAAAAAAGGGCGCTTTGGAAGCGCCCTTTCAATTGTACCTTTAACTAACCAGATTTAAGCTGATTCAGTCTCGGCTGCAGCGTCTTCTGCTACGGCTTTCATACTCAAACGGATACGACCTTGACGGTCAACTTCAAGTACTTTGACTTTGACCATATCGCCTTCGGTAAGCTTGTCGCTGACGTTCTCAACGCGCTCATCGGAGATTTGAGAGATATGAACCAACCCGTCTTTTCCTGGAAGAATATTAACGAATGCTCCGAAATCCATGATTTTGGCAACCTTGCCTTCGTAGATTGTTCCAACTTCTACTTCAGCGATAACCATTTCGACTCTACGTCTAGCTTCATCACCAGCGGCTTTCTCTACTGAGGCAATTTTAACTACACCATCGTCATCAATTTCGATGCTTGCGCCTGTTTCTTCGGTGATTGCACGGATGGTTGATCCGCCCTTACCGATAACATCACGAATTTTTTCTGGGTTAATTTTGAAAGTAACCAGACGTGGTGCAAATTCAGACATCTCTTCACGGCCTTCAGTAAGAACCTTAGCCATTTCCTCAAGGATAAACAGACGACCATCTTTAGCTTGCTCTAGGGCTTTTTCCATGATCTCGGTAGTGATACCGTCGATCTTGATATCCATTTGCAATGCAGTAATACCATCGGTAGTACCGGCTACTTTGAAATCCATGTCGCCTAGATGATCTTCGTCACCCAAGATATCAGACAGTACGGCAAAACCGGCGTCTTCTTTGATCAAGCCCATGGCAATGCCGGCAACCGGTGCTTTTAGTGGTACGCCTGCATCCATCATCGAAAGACTCGCGCCACAGACACTGGCCATAGATGATGAACCATTTGACTCGGTGATTTCTGATACGACACGAATGACATATGGGAAGTCATCAACTGCGGGCATAACAGCTTGTACGCCACGCTTAGCTAGACGGCCATGGCCGATTTCGCGTCGCTTAGGAGTACCAACACGACCACATTCACCAACACTGGACGGTGGGAAGTTGTAGTGCATCATGAAATTTTCTTTACGCGTACCTTCGATAGCATCAATGATTTGCGCATCACGCCCTGTACCCAATGTAGTCACTACGATCGCTTGAGTTTCACCACGGGTGAAAAGAGCTGAGCCATGTGTTCTTGGCAGTAAGCCAGTGCGGATCGAGATCGGGCGGACGGTGCGTGTATCACGTCCGTCGATACGTCTTTCGCCAGAGATAATTCTGTCTCGGACGATTTTCTTTTCTAGCTTGCCAAAGGCTTCACGAACAGCTGACTCACTAGGTGAGCCTTCAGCATCGCTGACGAGCGCCGCAATAGCACTGCCGCGAACCGCCGACAACTTATCCTGACGATCGAGCTTATTAGCGATAGCGTAGGCTTCGGTAATAGCAGCCGTTGATTGATTGCTAACTAGCTCACTAAGAGACACGTCAGTTTCTGGCCCGACCCAATCCCAAGGAGTGGGGTTGACTTCAGCACTGAACTCTTTGATAGCCTGGATGACGGTCTGTAGTTGCTCATGTCCATATACAACTGAACCGAGCATAATTTCTTCTGACAAACGATTGGCTTCAGATTCAACCATCAATACTGCTTTATCTGTTCCAGCAACCACTAGATCAAGATCAGAATCGACCAACGCGCTCATGCTAGGATTTAAAATGTATTCGCCGTCTTTGTATCCTACTCTGGCAGCACCAATCGGGCCGTTGAATGGCATACCAGAAATAGCGATGGCAGCAGAAGTACCAATTAAAGCTGGGATATCAGGGTCGATATCGGTATTCATTGAGATAACAGTGGCGACGACCTGAACTTCATTCATGAATCCTTTTGGAAACAATGGACGAATAGGACGATCGATCAGACGACAGGTTAATGTCTCCTTCTCGCTTGGACGACCTTCGCGCTTGAAAAAACCACCGGGGATTTTGCCCGCAGCATAAGTCTTTTCGATGTAGTCGACTGTTAATGGGAAAAAGGGACGACCTGGGTCGGCCTTTTTCATTCCTACGACAGTTACCATAACGATGGTATCCGCCATATTGACAAGAACAGCACCACCCGCTTGACGCGCTATCTCACCGGTTTCCAGCGTAACTTCATGTTCGCCGTACTGAAATGTCTTTTTAATTGGATTCACACTTTATCTCTCTAGGATTTATTCAATGTCAGAAGTAATTATATTACTAACGACGCAGACCTAACTTTCCGATCAAGTCTCTGTAACGACCTTGGTTTTTAGACTTCAAATAGTCCAGCAAGCTACGACGCTGATTGACCATTTTCAACAGTCCGCGACGCGAATGGTTGTCATGGATGTGCTCTTTGAAATGTTCAGTTAAGTGCTTAATTTGATGTGAAAGTAGTGCGACCTGCACCTCAGGTGAACCTGTATCACCTTCGGATTGCTGGTGCACAGAAACGATTTCTCGCTTTTGATCAGCTGTCATGGACATGGATAAAACCTCGTGGACCCGAAAAAGGCTGGTATTCTACCTAGCAGAGCAGGTAGTAACAAGGGATTTTATGGAATTCTACCAGTTTAAATTCCTGCCCTTCAATGCAGCGTCTATCTTGCTGTATTCATTAATCTTTTTGGTGCTATCAACCCGTTTGAAAGGGTCTTGCCGATGCCTATAAATTCGCCATTTTCAGCGACTAAACTCAATATGCTGCTATGTCCGGCTTTCCTACTATTAAAGCCGACTTCAACTGCCACACCATTCTTCAGTAAGTCGACCGCTGCAGCGTCAATTGTTAGCTCCTGCAGGTCCGATAACGCACTGTTAACGGGCAGCAAGCATTGATCTATGACGTCTAGCCCTTGCTCAGCCAACTCAGTCAAATAGTCAAGCGTATAACTGGGTTGCTGCCAATAAGGATGCACTGCTTTGCGCTCAAGTAAACTAACGAAAGCACCACAACCAAGTGCGGTTCCGATGTCTTCAGCCAGCGTGCGAATATAGGTCCCTTTAGAGCAATGAACCTCTATCTCGAGTTGAATACCATCGAAGCTTATTTGGCTCAGCTTATAAATTTCTATCGACCTAGCTGCACGCTCTACTTCTTTGCCCTTTCTGGCTAGTCGATAAAGCGGCTGTCCTTGGTGCTTTAAGGCCGAGTACATAGGCGGAATTTGTTCTATCGATCCGGTTAGAGCTTCAAGCACTACCGCTATATCAGCATCGCTTACGTTAACAGGAGATTCAGTCGTTACCACTCCCTCTGCATCCCCTGTCGAAGTCGTTTGACCAAGGTGACAAATAGCACGGTAGCTTTTACTCGCATCAAGTAGGTAGGATGAGAATTTTGCTGCTTCGCCGAAGCAAATCGGCAACATACCTGATGCAAGTGGGTCGAGACTGCCAGTGTGCCCGCCTTTATTAGCCTGGAATAAATGACGAGCCATCTGTAATGCCTTGTTTGAACTGATGCCCAGCGGCTTATTCAGCAATAGAATCCCATCAACATCACGGAATCCAACTGGTTTACTTGCACCTCGACCCATTATTCGGAGGAATTTGCCTTGTCTTTTTCAATAGCAGAGTCGATTAATTCCGACATATTACGGCCACGAATATCAGTATCATCATAAACAAAGACTAACTTGGGGGTTAGGCGTGATTTCAAAACTCGTCCAATTTCGCGCTGTAAGAACCCACTGGCACGTTTTAGAGCCTGTAGAGTTTCTTCCGCTTCTTCTTGGTCTAATACACTGAAGTATACTTTAGCCTGTGACAAATCTTTAGTCACGACCACTTCAAGCACACTGGATGGTGACATCCGTGGATCCTTAATACTGTGATTAATCAGACCCGCTAGCTCACGTTGAATCTGTGAGGCTAGCCTGTCGCTACGGGAATAATCCTTAGGCATTACTATTGTCGAAGTCGGTTAGTTTAAAATTCAAGTCAGGGATCTCAGCGGGCAAGTGCTAACTAAGCAAGTGACCGAGCGATTTCAACTCGCTCGAATACTTCAATTTGATCGCCAGGACGAACATCATTGTAGTTCTTCACTGCGATACCACATTCGGTACCCATTCGAACCTCTTCAACGGCGTCTTTAAAGCGGCGTAATGACTCAAGTTCACCCTCGTAGATAACAACATTGTCGCGCAATACACGAATTGGCTGACCTTTGCGGACAACACCGTCGACCACTATAGAGCCAGCAACGTCACCAAATTTAGGTGAACTATATACCTCTTTGACAGTTGCCAACCCGAGGATATTCTCACGTGCTTCTGGGGCGAGCATACCCGACATGGCTGCTTTGACGATATCGATGACTTCATAGATGATGCTGTAGTAACGAATATCAACACCGCCACTTTCCGCAGCGCGTTTCGCAGCAGTGTCAGCTCGAACATTAAAACCAACCACCATGGCAGATGAAGCCGCAGCAAGGTTGATGTCAGACTCACTCAGACCACCAACGCCACAGCTAATAATATTAGCGCGCACTTCATCGGTAGATAATTTTTGCAATGCTTCCCGAATCGCTTCTGCACTACCCTGTACATCAGCTTTAATCAATACATTGACTTCGGATACTTCACCTTCCGTCATGGCATCAAACATACCTTGCAGCTTGGTTTTATGCTGATCGGTTAATTTAGCTTCGCGTATCTTAGATTCACGAGCCTGAGCGAATTCTCTCGCCTTACGTTCGTTCTCAACAACAAAGACTTCGTCTCCAGCATTTGGCACGCCAGACAGACCCAGTACTACCACTGGTATAGAGGGCCCTGCGCCATTGACAGCCTTTGATGACTCGTCGTATATAGCGCGTACACGGCCATATTGGGTACCAGCCAGTAATAACTGTCCTTTCTTTAACTCACCCGACTGAACCAGAATAGTAGCGACCGGACCACGTCCTTTATCAAGCGTTGCTTCGACTACAATACCTTTTGCACTGCCAGTATTAGGTGCCTTCAATTCGAGTAATTCGGACTGCAGCAAAATTGATTCAAGGAGTTTTTCAACACCGTCTCCGGTAATCGCAGACACATGAACAAACATGTTTTCGCCGCCCCAATCTTCAGGGATGACTTCTAGTGCTGCTAGTTCGTTCTTAACACGATCTGGATCAGCATTTTCTTTATCCATTTTATTGACTGCAATAACGAGCGGCACATTAGCAGCACGAGCATGGTCAATAGCTTCTCTGGTTTGTGGCATCACACCATCATCAGCCGCAACCACGAGCACAACAATATCAGTCGCTTGAGCACCACGAGCACGCATTGCAGAAAACGCAGCGTGACCAGGAGTATCCAAAAAGGTAATCATGCCGTGATCAGTCTCGACATGATAAGCACCAATATGCTGGGTGATGCCACCTGCTTCGCCCGATGTCACTCGTGACTTACGAATATAATCTAGCAGCGACGTCTTACCATGATCAACATGACCCATGATTGTTACAACTGGAGGTCGAGAAACCATGTCTTCACTGGCTTCGGCGACATTTTCGAACAACTTATTTTCGAAGTCATCTTCAGTCACAACAGAAATCACGTTATGACCCATTTCTTCTACTACCAGGGTAGCGGTATCAACATCAAGAATTTGGTTGATAGTAGACATACTACCCATTTGCATCAACGCCCCAACAACATCACCAGCTTTGACAGCCATTTTTTGTGCCAATTCGCCAACGGTCATCGAGTCAGAAATTTCGACATTACGTATTATGGGTGCAGTAGGCATTGCGAAACCATGCGCATTATCAGGATCGCTAACTTGTCTACGGCTCTTTTTAAATTTTTGTTTGCGGCCACCGGCACCTTGCTTGCCGCCAGGTTTAACATGTAACTCTTTACGACCGTAACGGGTGCCTTTGTCATCACCGCGTTTGCCTTGCTTACCGTTCTTTTCTTCGCTTGCAACTGCTGCTGCTGCTGCTCGAGAAGCTTCTTCTAAAGCAGCCTTAGCGGCGTCTTCGGCCGCAGATGCTGCAGCGGCTTCAAGCATTTTTTTAACTATAACCTCTTGTGCAACTTCTACTTCCTGAAGACTTTTAGAGTACGCTTGCTTTTCAGCTTCCGCATGCTCTTTTTCCATGACAAGTCGCGCTTCTTCTATTTCACGAACGGAAGCTTCCTCTGCTTCTTTTGCTGCAGCCAAAGCAACTGGATCAATCACCGGCTCAACGACTTGCTCAACCACTTTTTCAACAGTTTCTGCAATAACTTCCGCTTGCTCGACGATTGGAGCCGTCTCGACATCAACGACCGGTAACGTTTCAGCTTCAATTTCAACTTCAGGCACAACGTCCGATGGACGCACAAAGGTTCGCTTTTTACGAACCTCGACATTGATTGTTTTAGTGGTGGCATTACGGCCCGACACACCAGACACTTTCAGTTCGCTTTTACTTTTACGATTCAAAGTGATTTTTTTGGGTCCGCCTGCCTCTGCCTTACCATGGCTAGTCCGTAGAGACTCGAGGAGTTTCAATTTATCTTCGTCAGAGATGGGATCATCCGCACCCACGACTTTTACACCGGCCGCATTCAATTGATCCAGTAGTTTGTCGACACTAATGCCGATCACTTCTGAGAGTTGTTTTGCTGTCGCGTTTGCCATGTTTATCTGTCCTAATGCAAATGGTTGATAGCTACTATTTCTAGCTTTTCGTTACAGATTATTCAGCGCCTTCATCTGCAAACCAAGGTTCGCGCGCTTTCATGATCAACTTACCCGCGAACTCGGCATCTAAGCCCTCGTTCTCTTCTAGCTCATCAGTTGATTGCTCAGCGAGGTCTTCCATCGTACAAATACCACGTCGTGACAGCTGATTCGCCAGTTCGTCGGTCATAAATTCCATATTCAACAGGTCTTCTTGTGGCTCACCTGCTTCTGCTGTTTCTTCTCTAGCAATCGCCAAAGTCAATAAAGCATCACGAGCACGCCCCCGCAGTTCTTTAACAATATCTTCATCAAACTCATCAATTTCAACCAGTTCTGCCTCTGGGATATAGGCCACTTCGTCTATCGTAGTTAAGCCTTCTTGTACCAGGATGACAGCGACTTCTTCGTCAACATCAAGCTGTTCCATGAAGTTTTCAACCAATTGTCGAGACTCACCTTCAGACTTTTCTTCCGCAGCGGCTTCATCCATTACGTTGAGAGTCCAGCCAGTCAACTGACTAGCTAACTTAATGTTTTGACCACCTCGACCTATGGCTTGTGATAGCTTATCTTCAGGTACTGCGATATCCATCGAGCCTTTTTCTTCATCAATGACTATCGACGCTACTTCAGCCGGTGACATAGCATTAACAGCAAATTGTGCTGGATTCTCGTCCCAAAGGATAATATCAACTCGTTCGCCCGCCAATTCGTTCGAAACTGACTGAACACGGGAACCGCGCATACCAACACAGGCACCAACTGGATCCATTCGTGGCTCGTTGCTTTTGACTGCAATTTTCGCACGCATACCCGGGTCACGAGCCGCTGCGATAATTTCGATTAAGCCCTGCCCTACTTCAGGTACTTCAAGCTTAAATAACTCGATCAGAAATTCAGGTGCGGTACGACTAATAAATAGCTGAGGGCCTCGCACTTCTGATACAATTTTATATAAAAACCCACGTACACGATCACCGGGGCGCATTGATTCACGCGGTATCATTTCTTCGCGTGGAATGAATCCTTCAGCATTGTCTCCGAGGTCGACATAAACGTTACCACGTTCTACTCGTTTGACCTGCCCCATAACGAGGCTATTTTCTTTTTCCGCATAAGCGTCTATTACTTTGCGACGTTCCGCTTCACGAACTTTTTGGACAATAACTTGTTTGGCTGTTTGGGCAGCAATTCGACCGAATACAACGGAGTCAATTTGCTCCTCGATAAATTCACCCAATTGAATTTCAGGTTGCTCATATTGCGCAGCTTCAAGACTAGTTTGGCGCAACGGCTCTTCGAGACCATTATCACCAGACAGAACTACTTCCCAGCGACGGAAAGTATCGTAGTCTCCAGTCTTTCGATCAATGTCAATGCGGACTTCAATATCCTGACCATGCTTCTTTTTAGTAGCAGATGCCAAAGCGGCTTCAATCGCTTCGAAAATAACTTCGCGATCAACACCTTTTTCATTTGAAACTGTATCTGCTACTAACAGAATTT
>JBLHID010000071.1:0-14697 GCA_047615545.1 Polaribacter sp. | reverse complement strand
TAGAATTTTTGCATCATAACTCAATGCACCATTTAATGAGGTCTATTTGCGCCTCGAAAATATCAAATAACGCTCTTGCCGGAATACCTCGGTTTAAACTTTTGGCAAGGCTGCTGTCACAATGACTCCCCCAACTACTTCCCCCATTTACTGAGGGAAGCTTGATAGTAGGATGATAAAACTAAATATCCAAATCCATATAATCGGACAGGGGCGGACAGGAGCAGATTAAGTTTGTATCGCCATGTACGTTATCGACTCGCGATACAGATGCCCAATACTTGTTTGCGTATAGTGAGGACACCGGATAGGCCGCCTGTTGCCGACTATAGGCGTGATCCCAAGTATCTGAGCAGACCATGTCGACGGTATGTGGCGCATTTTTTAGTGGATTGTCTTCTCTATCCATATTGCCATCTTCGATGGCTTGAATTTCTTGGCGTATCGAAATCATGGCGTCACAAAAACGATCAATTTCTTCTTTCGATTCACTCTCCGTGGGTTCAATCATTAATGTCCCTGGTACAGGGAATGACATGGTAGGTGCGTGGAATCCATAATCGATGAGGCGTTTGGCTATGTCGTCAACTGTGATGCCGCTGGTTTGTTTGATGATACGCGTGTCGATAATACATTCGTGCGCGACCATGCCATTGGTGCCGGTGTACAGCACTGGAAAGTGGTCATTCAGGCGATGAGCTATGTAGTTAGCATTGAGTATTGCTATCGAGGTTGCCTTGGGTAAACCTTGGCGTCCGAGTAGGGCGACATAGGCCCAACTGATGGGCAATATGCCTGCACTGCCATAAGGCGCTGCCGATACTGGCTCGGTATGGCCGTGGTGATTGGCGAGTGTGGTTGAGGGCAAGAATGGCTTTAGGTGCTCACGTACGCCTATTGGGCCAACCCCTGGGCCACCGCCACCATGTGGAATACTAAAGGTTTTGTGCAGGTTCAAATGTGAGACATCGCCGCCAAATTTACCCGGCGCACAGACGCCAACCATGGCATTCATGTTGGCTCCGTCGATATATACCTGACCGCCGTGATCATGGATGAGCGCACAAACTTCGGTGACGTCGTCTTCAAATACACCATGGGTTGATGGATAGGTAATCATGATGGCTGCTAGATTATCAGCGTGTTTGGCTGCCTTTGCCTTTAGATCATCCATGTCGATATTGCCGGATTTGGCTATGCCGACAACGACTACTTTCATGCCGGCCATTTGAGCAGAGGCAGGGTTGGTACCATGTGCTGAGGCTGGAATTAAACAAATGTTGCGATGGCCTTGCCCTAGGCTTTGGTGATAAGCCTTGATGGTTAATAGGCCTGCGTACTCGCCTTGTGCGCCAGAGTTAGGCTGCAATGAGACTGCATCGTAACCCGTACAAGCACATAACATTTGCTCGAGTTCTATAAATAACTGACGATATCCCTGCGCCTGATCAAGCGGTACGAACGGATGGATACGGCTGAATCCAGGCCAGGTAACGGGAATTAACTGAGTGGCTGCATTAAGTTTCATGGTGCAAGAACCCAGTGGAATCATGCTGCGATCCAATGCTAGGTCTTTGTCTGCCAGCTTACGCATGTAGCGCATTAGGTCGGTCTCTGAGTGATATTTGTTAAACACGGGGTGATCGAGAATTTTAGTCGTGCGAATCAAGTCGGGATGTAGTGCCGAGGTGGCACTTTCATCGAGTTGATCCATTTGTGCTAAGTCGCCATGATCATGCGTGAAAATATTGAAGAGAGTTTCAATATCTTCCTTGGTTGCGATTTCATCGAGTGCTATGCCAACAGTGCTGCCATTAACCTGTCGTAGGTTAATTTTGTCGGCACGGGCTGCAGCCATAATAAATTCGGTGGCGTTACCGGTGTTAACCGTGATGGTGTCAAAAAAGTGTTTAGTGGGTACCTCGTGGCCAAGTTCACGCAAACCATTCACTAGTAAAACAGTGAGCCGATGAATACGCAAAGCAATGCTCTTAAGTTTATCTGGTCCGTGATATACCGCGTACATACTAGCCATAACGGCTAGCAGGGCCTGTGCGGTACAGATATTGCTCGTGGCTTTTTCGCGGCGGATATGTTGCTCGCGAGTTTGCAGGGCTAGTCGCATCGCTGGTTTACCGCGAGTATCAACAGAGACACCAATAAGTCGGCCAGGCATAGATCGTTTAAATGATTCACGCGTTGCCATATAAGCCGCATGAGGGCCACCATAACCGAGCGGTACGCCAAATCGTTGCGTGGTACCGATAACAACATCGGCGCCGAATTCACCAGGTGGTGTTATTAGGGTTAGGCTTAACAGGTCGGCTGCGACGGCCACTAATGCCTTCTTTTCATGGACTGCATTAACTAACTCCCGATAATTATAAATTTCACCAGTGGAGCAGGGATATTGGAGTAATACGCCAAACACATCGAGATCGGCGAGTTCGGTGAATGGGTCGCCGATGACAATATCGATATCCATATGGTTAGCGCGATTTTTTATGACCGCAATTGTCTGGGGGTGGCAGGTATCAGCCATGAAGAAAGTATTGCCCTTACTCTTTGACATACGTCGGCAAAGTGTCATTGCCTCAGCAGCGGCGGTTGCTTCGTCGAGCATCGATGCATTGGCAATCTCCATACCCGTCAGATTACTGACCATGGTCTGAAAGTTCAGCAGTGCTTCGAGACGGCCTTGAGAAATTTCAGCTTGATAAGGCGTGTAAGCGGTGTACCAAGCAGGATTGCGCAGCAGGTTTCGCTCGATGACAGTAGGCGTTTCGGTGTTGTGATACCCCATGCCAATGAAGGATTTGTACAATTGGTTACGAGTTGAAATCTCATATAAACGATCCAGTACCTGACGTTCCGTCATACTGCCTTTGACAGCCAGTGGTTTGTCGCGTCGAATACTGGCTGGCACTACTTTATCTAATAATTCATCCAGACTATTCAGCCCAAGTTCACTAAGCATTGCTGGCTCATCAACCGAGCCTGGGCCGATATGCCGACGAATAAAGTCAGTGTGGATGTCTAGGTCAGTAAGTTTTAGATCGAGGTCCGACATGCTATTTATGCTCGCTAATGGGTGAGTTTAGAGGGGGATTTTAGATTATATTATGCATTTCATTATTTTATAGTTACAATGTGATCATTAATTATATAAATGAATAAGCGATGAACTTACCCACAGAACTTTTAAGAACATTCGTCACAATAGCTGAGCTGGGTAGCTTTACCCGTGCTGGTGATAAGCTTGGTCGCTCCCAACCCGCGATTAGCCTACAAATCAAACGTCTCGAAGGCCTTTTGCAAGCCCGATTATATGATCGCACCAGTCGCGACATGGTGCTCAGTAGTGCCGGTAAACAGTTAGTTGGTTATGCGCGCAAAATTTTGGCGCTGAATGACGAGGCCGTAGTTAAGTTATTACAGCCAGGCGTACAAGGCTCGGTCCATTTGGGTATACCGAACGAATTTGCGGCCTCTCGTCTATTTCCCTCTGTATTAAGGCGTTTTGCTCAAGCTTATCCTGATGTGCAAATCAAAGTCACTTGCGACCTATCTGTTAATTTACTTAACCGCATGAAGCACGATGAGTTTGATCTGGTCTTGGCCTTACATGACGGCATCGAGACCGGCTATTACAACGAAAACTGGCAAGAAGAAATCGTCTGGGTTTGTGGACCTGACTCGAACGCAAGTACACGAGATCCATTACCACTTATCGCTGCACCCGACGGTTGTTTTTATCGAAAGCGCATGATCGAAACCCTCGATGCATCGCAGCGTAAATGGCATATTGTCTATACCAGTCAAAACTATGGCGGCATCCGCGCAGGCGTGATGGCTGGCCTTGGTGTCACCGCCCTAGCGCGTAACACGGTAGGGGAAGACATGATTATCATGGGCAGCGCCGAACGAATGCGTCGACTACCGCAGGTAGAATTAGGTATGCACTACGACTCGGTTAAGGCATCGACAGCTTCACGAAAGCTAGCCGAATATATAGGGCTACATTATGGTGGGAATGCCTGAGGGCACCCTTAATAGTTGCCACTTAGCCATTGACTCAGTGATACTGACGAATGATCAATTCATTGCCACGTTGAATCAGCTCCATGTTTTTCAATACATTCATACCTAACAAAATATCCGATAGCCCTGGATTCAAGCTGGCTTTTACGTTATTCAAAATAATATTGCCCATCTTCAATTCATTTAGCCGAGTTTGATAGGCGGTGGCCAAACCATTAGCAGTCGAAACTGAAAACGCAGCACCAGCATCAAGTTTTAATCGATTCTGAAAATGAGCCGGAATACTGGTGATCGTCGCGCCTGTATCAACTAGGAAGGTCACTGGCTTTTGGTTAATCTCGCCGTCAAAAATATAATGCCCCTGACGATTTCGTGTCAGAGTAATCTGCTTGAATTGGCTGCTGCCTGATGATGCTACGGATTGGTTTGGATTGGATTGATGCCCAAGAATTTTTGAGAAACCCAAGGCAAGCAATAAAAAACCTAAAATCCAGCCTCCGAGGGTGAACATCATGCCGATTTTTTTAGTAGAATGCGTCATAGTGGCGTCTAAGTTTGATTATTCTAACTGTGGGCGCCAAATTCAAATTCAATCATTAAGGCAAGTTCATTATGTCAGGTAATAGTTTTGGCAAACTCTTTGTAGTGACATCGTTCGGCGAAAGCCACGGTGTATCGATAGGTTGCATAGTCGACGGTTGTCCTCCGGGGCTTAGTTTAACCGAAGCCGACTTGCAAGGTGACCTTGATCGGCGCAAACCGGGTACGTCTCGCCATACCACACAACGACGAGAAGATGACGAAGTTCAAATTCTATCTGGCACCTTCGAAGGTAAAACCACCGGCACACCGATAGCGTTACTGATTAATAACAAAGATCACCGATCAAAAGATTATGGCAATATTAAAGATCAGTTTCGCCCAGGCCATGCCGACTATACCTATACTCAAAAATATGGTTTTCGAGATTATCGTGGTGGCGGACGATCATCAGCGCGAGAAACGGCCATGCGAGTGGCCGCAGGTGGTATAGCAAAAAAGTATCTTTACGAACAATGCGGCATCGAAGTTCGAGGTTATTTGTCGCAACTCGGCCCATTGACGGTTGATAAGGTTGACTGGAGTGAAGTTAACAATAATCCATTCTTTTGCCCCGACGCAGACAAGGTGCCAGAGATGGAGAAGTACATGGATGCTCTCAGAAAAGAAGGTGAGTCAATTGGCGCCAAGATAACCATAGTCGCCAGTGCTGTTCCGGTCGGCCTAGGCGAACCCATCTTTGATCGGATTGATGCCGATATTGCGCACGCAATGATGAGTATTAATGCCGTAAAAGGTATCGAAATTGGCGCTGGCTTTGATAGTATCGAACAAAAAGGCAGTGTGCATCGAGACGAAATCACCCCGCAGGGATTTCTATCTAATCATGCAGGTGGCACGTTGGGTGGCATTACTTCAGGACAGGACATTGTGGTGAATATTGCACTCAAGCCTACCTCAAGTTTGCATTTACGAGGGCAATCGGTAGACCTCAATGCTGAGCCAGTCGAAATCAGAACCAAAGGTCGTCACGACCCTTGCGTCGGCATACGAGCAACCCCTATTGCTGAAGCGATGCTTGCGATAGTTTTGATGGATCACTTTCTACGCCACAGAGGTCAAAATGCTGACGTTAAATGCAGCACGCCGATTATTCCAGCCAGTGTTTAGGCTACCTCTAAAAATGCACTTTTTCCGCGATTGCGGCGTCACCGATTTTATGCTCCTGCACCAACAGTAGGGGCCACGAAGCCAAATCGACATACCGTACATCCATGTACATAAGCTCCGTGCTGGTGCGCCAGCTCGGTCGATCCTCATGTACTAACGTACACTCCGGTTCTCGACAATTGCTCCATGCATTGTTCTACCTTCGGGGCGCCGAACCGCTGCATCCATGCAGTCGTCCGCGCGGTGCTTCCTTGCACTTATTGCCATGGATGGCATGTATGTCTGTTTTGCAGGAGCACAAAAACAGGTCGCAAAAAACTACTATTTTTAGAGACACCCTAAGGTGAAAGCAGCCTAGCTATTATCAATCCCAAGCAATGCCTCTTTATAAATCAGCCTGGCAATGGCAGTTTGACGTTCGGTGCTGTTTGCACTGGCATAATTACGCGACAGTTGACGCAGTTTTTGCCTGTCAGCGCCGCTTTGTTGGCCAACCAGTGACTCAATTGCTTCGTTACCTTTGGCAATGATTTCGTCGCGCCACATTTCTGCTTGATGGAAACGTTGAATGTGACCGTGGTTACCTTCTTCGATCACCCTGACTGCTTCGATGATTAAATCTGTTTCGCGCGCGCGCAATAGTTTGCCCAGGAATTGATAGTGCCTTTTTAGCGCGCTACGTTCATTCTTGAGCTTTTTAGCGAGTGCTATAGCTGCTAATACGTGCTCGTCGAGCGGTATTTTAGACAACTTTTCAGCAGACATTTCAGTCAGACGCATGCCTAGCTTCTGAATGTCGATGCTCTCACGTTTGAGTTGGGTTTTGCTTACGATCTCGATCTCAGCAGAATCGTCAAGAGGATCGTCAAACTTTGTTTCGTTTTCCATAAGGGGATAGGCTAGAATGCCGCGATGAATAAAATACACCCCGATATATTAGCATTTCCCGATGCAAAGTCATTCAAAAATATTGTAGCCGACACGCTTAAAATGGCACTTGGTAAAGGTGCCACCCAGGCTGAGGCAGGATTGTCTGTGTCGCAAGGCTTGTCGATTGCTGTTCGTATGCGTGAAGTCGAAACAATTGAACATCAGCAAGACAATGGACTGGGCATTAGTGTCTATTTTGGCCAACATAAAGGGACAGCCAGCACTTCAAATTTAGACCCCGAAGCGATTCGTAAAACGGTTGAGGCAGCTTGTAATATTGCCAAATATACCTCGCAAGACCCCTGCGCTGGTTTGGCGGATAAAGATTTGATGGCGACAGAATTTAGAGAACTCGATCTTTATCATCCTTGGGATATTACGCCGGAGGATGCCATAGAGTTGGCACTTGAGTGCGAAGCGTCTGCTTTAGATTTTGATCCACGAGTTGTGAATTCGGATGGCGCTTCGGTCGATATGAGTGCCGGTGTTTCTGTCTATGGTAATACGCATGGCTTCTTGCAGGCGCAGCATAAAACTCGGCATAGTTTAAGTTGCTCTGTCATCGGGGAGTCAGATGGCAATATGCAGCGTGATTATTGGTACGACATCAGCCGTAATTCTAGTCATTTAGCCAGTGCGAAGGCGATAGGTGAAAAAGCCGCCGAGCGCACGGTGAAAAGACTTGGCGCTCGAAAATTGAAAACTCAATCAGCGCCGGTGTTGTTTGTTCCTGAAGTAGCGAGAAGTATTATTGGGCACTTTACGTCGGCCATTGGTGGCTCGGCTCAGTATCGTAAAGCGAGTTTTTTGCTTGATGCGGTTGGCAGCCAGGTTTTTCCTGAGTTTGTGCAATTGATTGAATCACCCTTCGAGATGCAATCATTAGGTTCTGCGAATTTTGATTCAGAAGGGGTGGCGATAAAAGCCACGAGTTTAGTGACTGATGGCGTTATTCAAAACTATTTGCTCGCCTCTTATTCGGCTAGAAAGTTAAATCTACAATCGACTGGTCATGGCAGTGGCGTACACAATTTGACGCTGAATAACACGGGCAAGTCTTTTGATGAATGTTTGAAAACAATGCATACCGGCTTTCTCGTGACAGAACTAATGGGGCATGGAGCGAATACTGTCACCGGTGACTATTCGCGAGGTGCTGCAGGCTTTTGGGTAGAAAATGGAGAAATACTTTACCCAGTCGAAGAAATTACGATAGCGGCTAATTTAAAAGATATGTTTATGGGTATCGCCGAAGTGGGCAATGACATCAATAAATTGGGCAATATTCGCACTGGATCGATACTGATAGAGAATATGACTATAGCTGGTTCGGGTTAACAGGCGATTTATTATGGCCCGATTGGTCACTTTTTTTATATTGTCGATGGGATTTTGGTTATTGACGGTTGGCGCTGAGGAGAGGGCTGTCTCGCTGATTTTTGAGTCGCCGGGGGATACCGCAATACCGGAGCTAACCAAACCAAGCACGTTGGCATCTGGTTACGTATTTGACGTGACTGTCAGTACAGCTGAAGAGTTGGATGTGGTTCTAAATAGGGCTGATAGCCTAAGGAAACTGTTTGACCCTCAACAGCATGGCCGTATCGCAATAGTTTTACACGGTAACGAATTACAGCTTTTTCAGAAAGGCAATTATTCGGCTAACCAGTCATTGGTCGATAGGGCTAGGTTGCTCGACCGAGAAAACATTATCGATATTAAAGCCTGTCAGACGATGATGCGTAGCCTCAATATAGAGCAAAGTGAATTGCCGAGCTTTATCGAGCAAGTGCCGTACGCACCGGTAGAGATATTTAGAATGAAGAATGATCTTAATTTTATCGAAATCACGCCTAATGCAACTCAGTTTTAATGATGTTTTTGTTATGATCACGTGTGGATGAAAGCTTGATTTCTAACGCCAAATAACTGATTCCAGAAGTAAAATGCCGTTTTTCTCGCCGGGCTTTAGCTTTTCGATTTTTAGCGGAACAAGTGGTTTTGCTGGGTTAAAAGAGTATTGAAGTTTCGAGTTACTGTTTGATGTTCTTTGTTCGTATACCCACGCCGAAACTTTTTGACCTGCCATATCTATACTCTGATTATCGATTCGTTTTACGATTGACTTTACTACTTCCCCGTCCAGATAAAAGTCTACTTCAAGTTCTGTTTTTTGTGCATTCATCATGTTTGACACAAGCCAATTAATGCTGTGATAGTCGTAAACATCGCCACTCAGCGAGGCTGTATTGATCGCTTTTTGACGAAGAATTTTTGCTTGTTTACTCTGCCAATTAAAGTGTGCTGTTTCGTAGGTGTCCTTATCACCCTCGTCAGATCTGAGTATGTTTTGAATGAGGTGGCGGCCAGTATTCAATGAAAACCTAGTTTCGGAGTATGGTTTTTTTTGGGTTAGCAAACTGTAAAAGCCACGTGGTTCACTGATGCTTTGCCAACGCCATAAATCGCCTGATTGACTTAAAGATAACTTGGAGTCACCAATGTGCAGGCCAGCAACATGAAGGGAGTAATTGGCATCAAAAGCTTGTAATCTTAATCCTTCAGCCATGCTTGGCCCGATATTAGAAATAAGCAAAAATAGCCCAACGAGCCATTTCGAAAAAACTATATTATGATGTTTCTTGGTTTTCAAACTCGATTGCTCTCTCTAATAATTTACCCTTAAAAACTATCGTGTTGGCGTTAACTTTTAGATCGCCTTGCTCTAACCATCTCAATACCTGTGGGTACATTTGGTGTTCTAATTGATGTCCTTTTCCTTGCAGGTCAGAAACTGTGTCGCTGGTTAAAATTGGGTACCTGCCTCTCACAATTACTGGGCCATCATCGAGGTCTGGCGTCACGATATGGATACTAACGCCATGTTCTTTTTCGTTGTTGTCGATGGCTCGCTGGAATGTATTTAACCCTTTGTAGCTCGGTAATATTGATGGGTGGATGTTTATGATTTTACGTTCGAAAGCCTGAATCAGAGCTGAACCAAGTACTCGCATGAAGCCTGCGAGTACTATGATGTCTGGGTTCAAACGGTCCAGCTCTATTGATAAAGCCAAGTCAAATTTTTCACGAGTAGTGAAGTCTTTATGGCTAATCACCTGTTGATCAATATTGTGTTTCTTGGCCCGTTCCAGTCCATAAGCACCAGCCTTGTTCGATATCACTGCGGTTATCTTACCAAGAATTTTCCCCGATTCCACGGCATCGATAATCGACTGTAAGTTACTCCCGTTGCCTGAAATTAGGACGACGATAGATAGTTTTTTCATACCGATATTTTCATGAAAACTCGTTCATGAAAAGATGACAGACTCTGATTGCTCCTTGTCGACAATTTCTCCGATAACCCAGGCGCGCTCACCTAATTCGGTGAGCTTGTTTAGACAGGCTTGCTGGTGTTTGTTGTTGACTACCAGAACCATACCCACACCACAATTGAAGGTGCGGTACATTTCGCTGGTTTTGATGTTGCCTGCTTGTTGTAGCCATTCAAATACCGGCGGTATCGTCCAGCTAGCACAATCAATTTTGGCGCTTAAATGTTCGGGTAATACGCGAGGAATATTTTCAGTTAGCCCGCCGCCAGTGATATGGGCCATGGCTAGTACCGGACTTTGTTGGGTTAGTTCGAGTAAATTTTTGACATAAATGCGTGTTGGTTTTATGAGTGCGTCTGCGAGTGATTCATCGCCACAATTCTGGGTTAAGTCTGCCCCGGATACTTCAATTACCTTACGGATAAGAGAGTATCCATTGGAATGAGGTCCGGAAGAAGCTAGGGCGATTAAACTGTTGCCGACTTCGATATTCTCGCCACTGATGACACGGTCTTTTTCTACGATGCCGACACAAAAGCCAGCGAGGTCGAAATCACCTTCAGAATAAATGCCCGGCATTTCAGCCGTCTCACCACCTATCAAGGCGCAACCAGCCAGTCGGCAACCATCGGCGATACCGGTGATAACTTGTTCAGCCACATCAAGTGAAAGCTTTCCTGTAGCATAGTAGTCGAGAAAGAATAATGCTTCGGCGCCGAGTACTGCGATGTCGTTTGCGCACATGGCGACCAAGTCGATACCGATTGTCTGATACCTGTTAAGCTCGATGGCTAGTTTAAGTTTAGTTCCGACACCATCAGTGCCTGATACCAGAAGTGGATGACGGTAACGATCAAGTGGCAGTTCGAATAATCCGCCGAAGCCGCCAATGCTACCAATACAGCCTTTTCGGTGAGTTGACTTAATCGCTGGCTTGATACGTTCTACCAGTTCGTTTCCGGCGTCAATATCGACTCCCGAGTCACGATAGCTGAGGGATGCTTCAGAATTCATGGTTTGTAGTTCAGGAAATATTTGGGGTGTGCTATTTTACACGCCTTGAAAATAAATGTCCGAGTTATGCTCGGGAGAAAGTATGAAAACTAAGTTTTTTTCGCTGTTATTAGTGTTGTTGTCTTTGTCATCGATGCAATCAGTTAAAGCCGTTGTGATTGATGACTTGTATACAGTCGTGTTGCCAGTGTCTGATCAGACCACTGATTTACGCCTAAGGGCATTTGAAGCAGCATTCGGATTGGTGCTAATCAAGGTCAGCGGCTCGGACGAGGCTAAAAAAAATTCAACTATTGTGAGGCTGGCGAAAAATAGTGCTCGCTATATTAAACAATTTAGCTACGAGGCCCGACCAGACGTTGATGAAGACGGAGGTGCGATCAAATTATTATATTTGAAGGTTAATTTTGACCAGCAACTGATTGAGGGATTGCTACGCAAATATAATTATCCTGTTTGGGGTCGAGAGCGACCTATCACTTTGCTCGTCATCAATAGTCAGGTAGGTGGTGCTAACCGGATAGTAACAGGAGATAGCGCGCCTGAAATGAGCCTGTTGTTAGATGCCGCGGCATTAAAAATGGGCGTACCTACACTGTTTCCATTAATGGATTTGGAAGATATTAACCTGATAGATGTTTCAGACGTGACGACACGGAACTTTAACATCATTAATAATATGCCGACTAGGTATGGGACTGATGCCGTTGTTGTGGGTGAAATAGTGGAGCTGAATTCAGGTGATTGGTTGGGGAGCTGGGAGGTTCGATTAGCAAATAAAACTTTTGAAAGGCGGTACAAAGGGGCTACCCCAGAGGTCGTCATAGACCAATTGATTGCTAATCTAGCAAGTGTCCTCGCACTTGAATATGCGTTGGAATATGATCAGCGTAATGAACAGGAGTTACTGTTAAAGGTCTCATCCATGCTGGATATTGATCGTTTGATATTGGTACGAAAATATCTAGGATCTCTAAATGTCGTGGATTCTGTGCGAGTAGCATTGGTTTCTAAAGATGAAGTCACTTTTCATTTGAAGTTAAAAAGCAGTGCTGAAGATTTGCAAAAGCTAATCGATATTGGAAATGTATTGAAACAAGAGGATTTACCACAAGTCAATTTGCAGTCGAGTGTGGGTATTGTGATTAGCTACGACTATATAGGACGAGGTATCTCCAATTAACGCAGTTCAAATAGTGCTTCCACTGACATTTGATAAGCAGTTCAGCTTTGACAATTTCTTGTCTGAGCAGGCTGAGTTTTTTACCAGTAGCCTGAAATCTTCAATCAATCAAATTGGCGAATCATTGATTGGGGTATGGGGTGGCCAGGATAGTGGGAAAACGCACCTTATTAATGCAGCAGCTCATTATGCTCGACAGCAGTCCAGTCGCTTTCAGTTTTATGACGGACTCCAATTAATGAAGTGTGACCCAGCGCAGTTCGATGACTTTGCCAATAGCGAAATACTTCTAATCGACAACTTAGATGCAATTTGCGGACTTCGGCAATGGGAGCAAAAGTTTTATCAGTTGATTAATGCTTGCAAGCAGGGTGAGATGACTCTGTTGTTTACTGTTTCAGTTAACCCCCAGTTTCTTGAATGCACATTGCCCGATTTCCAATCTCGATTGAATTGGGGGCTATTGCTGCAGTTGCCGGTGATGGTTGATGCAGATATTGGGAAGGTTCTGAAATTTCGGGCAGAATTGCTCGGGATCGAATTATCTAGAGAAGTAATCACTTATTTGCTGACTCATTATTCTCGACATTTGTCTGCGCAAATGAGTATTTTGCGCCTGTTAGATAAAATGTCGCTGTCAGCAAAAAAAAGAGTGACGGTTCCTTTTATCAAACAAACGTTGAGTCAATATAAACCTTAAGTTGTTTGGCTTTGTTGTTTGATCATTGCCAAGTACCGAGCGTAATAAATACAAGCTAAAAACAAAAAGGTACTGAACACCGATGTAAACAGGGCATAAGTATTCAATTCGGGGCTCGAAAATAGCTCACTAATGCCAATGCAAAAATAAAACAGTGTTAGAAATCCTGTCCAGCGATAAGTATAAAGCGTATCTAAAAAGAAGCCTTTAATCGGTAGCAACAAGGGTAAGGTAACGAATAATATCAAATACAGGTTGATAGGGTCGTGTTTTATTAGAAACAGGCTGGCTTGGGTCAACAGCAATCCTAGTAAGGAAATCAAGCAAATCAGTTTTAGTGGATGCGGCATATTTACCTTTACCTTATGGAATATCGACGTTAAGTAGAGTGGTAAGCGAGGCTATGCGCTTGCCTAGCGCGTGGCACGTTGCAATCTCGTCTTGGCTCAGTGGGTGACGCTGTTGCGTTGCAACATGACTGGCACCGTAGGGTGTTCCCCCAGTGCTAGTTTGGTGAAGGGAATTTTCCGAGTAGGGAATACCACTAATAAGCATGCCATGGTGTAGTAACGGCAGCATCATACTCAATAAAACACTTTCCTGTCCGCCGTGCATGCTGGAAGTTGAAGTAAACACACCAGCCGGCTTTCCTATTAAAGCGCCAGAAAGCCAGATAGGACTTGTTTGGTCGAGAAAATATTTTAAAGGAGCTGCCATATTGCCAAAGTAACCTGGACTACCAATAATAAGTCCCTGACAGGACTCTAAATCATTCATCTCCACATAGGGCGCTCCGTTGGAGGGCACTGAGGGCGTTGACTGTTCTGTGGCAAAAGAAACAGCTGGGAGGCAGCGTACAATCGCCTCGCATGATGTATTTGCGTCGATGCCAAGACTGATCTGGTGAGCCATTAAGGCAGTTGAACCATGTTGGCTATAATAAAGTACGAGTATTTTATTCAATTGCGTAAAGGTGCATTTTTAGAGAAGCCCTTGAGTATGGCTGAGGTGGTAAAGTGATGGATAACGGATCAAGTTTACACAGATTAATAGGGGATGATATCCAGCACTTTAATAGGTGGCCTGCCAATTATAGCTTTGTTTCCGTAAATAACGATAGGGCGCTGCAACAACGAAGGGTGCTTGGCTATTGCTTCAATAATTTCTTCGTCACTCATTAAGTCAGCTTGATACTTCGCCTCAATATATGCTTTTTCCGTCGTGCGTAATAAATCAATGGGCGCCACACCTAGTTTGTCTATGATTTGACTAATCTCACCTTGAGATGGCGGTGTGTCGAGGTATTCGATGACATAGGGTTGGGTCTTATGTTGCTTTAGTATTTGTAAAGTTTCTCTTGATTTGCTGCAACTTGGGTTATGGTAGATTGTTAATGTTTCAGCAGTCATACAAATGCGTGCAATATTGAAGATAGAATCGCATGTTTTACAATAATGAAAGTACTTTTGCAAGATATCAAAAAGCGCGATGACCTAAAATGTTCGGTCGATTTTTGGAGAGTAAGGTCAAGTATAAAAGAGCATTGATTTGAATATAAGTCTTGCCCTGCCTATTTGTTCAAGGTAACCTAGTCTGAGACTTGGGCACACAAAATTACCTAAAAACTTACCTCAATCGATAAGGTTCTCGGAGAATTGAACAGATGAATGCAAAAGAATTATTGAAAATCGCTGCTGTTGCAGTATTTACTACCGGATTAGGGGTTGGTTGCGCCAGTGGCGGAAGTGAATCAAGTGAAACGGCTCCTAGCGTAGAAGTTGTGG